>JAWLAO010000003.1:300000-492979 GCA_041395445.1 Gammaproteobacteria bacterium
AAAGAAGGCGGCTTAATGCAAATGCAACACCACTTCTGGTTAGACTCGCCAAAAGTATTACTGCAAAATTATCTTGAAGACACCTTGGGTAAAGAGGATGAAACCAACTACGTTTTATCTTCCACCATCCTCAATCTTGAAAAGGATAATAACTCAGCCGTTGTGGCGATTAAGTTTTTACTGGCTGATAAAAGTGGAAACACAATACTCAATAAAACTTATAAGCAACAAACCGAAATCAATGGTGAGTCTATTTCTGATTTTGCTCATACAGCTCAACGACTCATTAATGAAATCGTTGCTCAATTAGTTGATGAAATTCAGTGATGAATTTAACGCAACAACTTTGTGACGAGCTGGGCTTAACATACTGGCAAATGAAATCTGATGACGATGTCAAAAGTGAGATCTATCAACTCAATTATGAGGAAAAAGAACTACTGGGAAAGATTCTTTTGGCCAAAGGAATTACACTTACTGATGAAATATTTACGGTCCAAGATAAAGGTATCGTAGAAGTCAAACTCTCAGAATATACATTAATATTTGATAACGCCGAAAAGCCAAATCAAGGAAATATCATCTACTTATCAAAACTTTCTGCCATGCTTGAATCTCAACACGAAAAAAAACTCACTTGGTATAAATTAAAACAAATCTGAACTAAAGACCAACGACTTAATTTCCACAATTATCATAGTGGAAGTTTTAAATGCATTAATTTTATAAACTGCAACCTGAAATTGTAGTTGGATTCATTATGAAAAAATTAGCCCCTTACCTGAGCTCAGGCGATAAAGTTATTCTTTTTGATGGAGTTTGTAATCTCTGCAATGGCTGGGCAAAGTTTATTATCAAACAGGATAACAAGGCTGTTTTTAAACTGGCATCTGTTCAATCAAAACAAGGAAAAGCTATTCTTGAGTTTTATAATTTACCAACAGAGACATTTGAAACGATGCTTGTCGTCGAAGAGTCTTTCGTCTTTTATAAAAGCGATGCATTCTTTCGAGTGATAAAAAGGTTGCCGTATAGATTCCGGTTTTTAATGATTTTTTCAGTAATTCCGCGCCCGATTCGTGACTGGTTGTATGACAGGGTTGCCTCGAATCGTTACAAGCTGTTTGGTAAAAAGACTGAATGTGACTTACCAAGCACTGAGCAGTTAAATCGCTTTTTGAAATAAGATTACACGAGAATTTGAATGAGCAAAGGCTGGTTAGAAATTACTCTATGATTTTATAGTCATCCATTGTTTGAGAAATGCACATATCCTTTCTGAGAAATTTGTATCTCTTTGTTGCCAGAGTAAACGCGAACTCCGCCGCTACAGCAAATCTGTCCAATAATCGTGCAATTATCTGGTAACTTGGTTAAATCTGAAGGATTAAAAGTGAAACATAGTTGATAATCATCACCTCCTGATAAAACATAGTGTGACCATTGTGGTGATTTCTTGACCAATGAATTTACAGGAATTTGTTCCAGAGAGATTTTCGCACCTTTTTGGCTTTGATGACAAATGTGCCCCAAATCTGCAAGCAAACCATCGGAAATATCAATACAAGATGTAGCGAATTCTCTGATTTGTTGAGAAATTTCTAACTGTGGTTCGGGTGTGAATAATGCTTTTGTTAGTTCGGATTCAGGATGATCTAAAGCAAATGCAGCGCTTCCTAGTTGTCCGGTGACTGCAATCAGATTTTTTGTTTGGGCTGAGTAGCGTGTCAGAAGCAGGTCGGTTTCAACTTCTCCAAATGCAGTGATTGTAATTGAAAGCGGGCCTTGAGTGGTATCACCACCCACCAAATTGACTTTGTGATTGTTTGCTAATTTTAAGAGGCCTTTGACAAATTCCTCAATCCATGGCATTTCTATTTTTGGAAGTGTTAAATTCAAGGTGAACCATTTTGGAGTTGCTCCCATGGCAGCCAAATCACTGAGGTTTACAGCCAAAGATTTATGACCGAGTTGTTGTGGAGAAATCTTGTTGTCAAAGTGAACTCCATCGACCAATGTATCCGTTGAAACGACAAGTTGTTTATTTGGATTCAATGATAATACCGCTGCATCATCATTTATTCCTAGGATGACACTTTTATCATATTTTGTTTTGGATTTGATAAAGGCGATTAAGTCAAATTCCATTATTCACTTTTTTGCCAGACATAAATTCGCATTGGCGGAAGATTTTTAATCTCAAGATAGCTGCTAGGTTCACCAAAAACCGGGGTTGCCAATTTTCCGACACGATCACGGAATTGATAAGCGACAAACAAACCGTTAGGTTTGATATTTTCATAAATGCTTTGCATGATTTCTTCACCCATTCCTTTAGGCAATGTAGAAAAGGGAATGCCGGAAATAATCACATCAGCATGCTGCCAACCTTGTTGTTTAACGATCTCAGCAAGGTTCTGAGCTCCATCATGACAAACGCTTAAACGCTCATCAGGTATGTTTTTTTTAATGAATTCAACAAAATTTTTATTAATCTCAACGGCACAAAGTTTGGCATCTTCACGCATTTCTGAAAGAATGCCTTTAGTTGTGCCACCAGTTCCGGGTCCTAATTCAATGATTTTTTTCGCCTCACTTAAACCAGATCGAATCGCAATGGATCGAATCAGAGCTCGGGAACTCGGAAAGACATAAGCGATTTCTTTTGGTTTAAATATCGCATTTTTTAAAAAAACTGCGGATTCTTTCAGACTATTGCCTTTAATTTTTTGTTTGGTTTTCATGAGCTAGCAACTAACGATTTGGTGTAATTGACGATTTCATCAATTTTAACTCGTGTGTTTTGCATGTCTTTTCTGGACTTGTATTCCACTTCACCATCATCTAATGAGCGGTCACCAATGGTAATTTGGTGTGGAATTCCTAAAAGCTCAGCATCGGCAAACATCACTCCCGGACGAATTGGTCTGTCATCAAAGAAGACTTCGATTCCGTTTGCGGCCAGTTCGTCATACAATTTTTCAGCGTATTCCTTGACTCTTTCGGATTTTTTCATATTCATTGGCAGAATCGCAACAGCAAATGGAGCAATTTGCTGAGGCCAGACAATACCTTTTTCATCATGATTTTGTTCAATAGCTGCTGCAACCACACGCGATACGCCAATTCCATAGCAACCCATGGTCATTGCTTGAGAGTGGCCACCTTCGTTAAGAATGACTGCATTCATGGCTTGTGTATATACTTCTCCCAATTGAAAAATATGCCCGACTTCAATTCCTCTCGCAATTTCGATAGTGCCTTTTCCATCCGGACTTGGATCACCAACCTGAATATTACGTAAATCTTCAACTTGATTGAATTTCGCATCTCTATCCCAGTTTACACCAGTGAGGTGTTTGCCATCCTCATTTGCTCCGGTCACAAAATCACTCATCACAGCTACTGCTCGATCAACAATGATTTGGCAGTTTAAACCTTTAACTCCAATGGAACCGGCATCACAACCGGCAATAGCCCGAATGGATTTGTCATCCAACATTGTTAACGGAGAAGATACTTGGGGAAGATTGGATGCTTTGACTTCATTGAGATCATGATCGCCACGAATAACCAAAGCCAAAGGTCCGTCAACACCTTCAACCAACAGTGTTTTTACCAGTTTTTCAGGTGAAACATTTAAAAACTCAGAAACTTCAGTAATAGATTTTTTGTTTGGTGTATCGACCGTTTTTAATTCTTCTTGAGGTTTTTGACGCTCGGTTGTTGGAGGTAAAACCTCACATTTTTCAATATTGGCGGCATAATCACTTTCAGTCGAATACGCTATCGCATCTTCACCCGAATCGGCCAGTACATGGAACTCATGAGAACCGGTTCCACCAATTTCTCCGGAGTCGGCTTCGACAGGGCGATATTTCAGGCCAATTCGTTCAAAAATATTGCAATACGCCTGATGAATTATGGCATAAGTGTTTTTTAAACAATCCGTAGAAAGGTGGAACGAATAAGCATCTTTCATCAAAAACTCACGAGCACGCATGACTCCAAATCGAGGACGAA
This sequence comes from Gammaproteobacteria bacterium, assembly GCA_041395445.1. Lineage (NCBI taxonomy): Bacteria > Pseudomonadati > Pseudomonadota > Gammaproteobacteria > Gammaproteobacteria bacterium. The sequence continues at coordinate 304,024 of JAWLAO010000003.1, forward strand.
TCTCATCTCTGAATTTTGTTTGAATTTGATAAAAAGTGACGGGCAATTGTTTGTATGATTTGATTTCCTTGCGAGCAAAATCAGTAATGACTTCTTCATGAGTCGGCCCAAAACAAAAATCTCTTTCCGCTCTGTCCTTTATTTTTAAAAGTAAGCCACCGTACTTATCCCAACGTCCGGTTTCCTGCCATAATCCGGCCGGTTGAATTGATGGCATCAGCATTTCCAGGCAACCGGCTTTGTCCATTTCTTCACGAACTATTTTTTCAATTTTTCTTAAAACTCGCAAACCTAAAGGAGTCCAACTGTACAATCCTGAGCCCAAACGGTTCAGCATTCCGGTACGGATCATAAGTTTATGACTTACGATTTCTGCATCAGCCGGTGTTTCTTTTCGGGTTTGTAAATGAAATTGTGTTGCTCTCAAAACTCTCGTTCCCTTTGAAAAAGGGATATGATAACGTAATGTCCGTTTATTGAATAGCTATTTCCCCTAACTGTATGGATTTCCTAAGTGTTGGAAATAAATAACACAAATTTCTTTAATAAATAATATCTCCACAATAAGCACTATAGGCTTGTATTGTCATTTCTTCAACAGTGGAGTCTGGCTTCATTGTCACTAATACACCATCATTTTCAGTAACTTGTTCAGTACCCAAATCAACTAGTCCTGGATCATCACCAATTTCCATAAAACCCTGACCATGTGTTATTTTATAAACCTGATTTGTGACAGAGTTATTAAAGTCCACTCCATTACCAATTGAACTCATAACTTCCCATGTTGGAATGGTTAGTCCATTTTCATCAAGTTCATATATCAGCTCATCATTTTCATTAATAGTTTTTTTGTATGTAAAGTCTGCGGCAAAAAGATTCAGTTTTCCATCTCTGCGATAGGTATATTGGACGCGCCCTTCACTTTTTTCACCGGCTGTCTCTAAAAATTGCCCATTAATATTACAAGTATCTTCACGAGACTGTTGTCTGGGAATTAATGAGTTTAGAGTTATAGACTTTATAATTTCTCTGTATGGATTGGTATCAAAATAATTTTCATCATATTGATTACCTGCATTTTCAACCAACCAAGGTTTAACATTATCTGAGAAGTCAAAATCAAACCGTAATTGATTATCAACCAATTCACCATTTTCATCCCTTACCCTGTATTTTGTGAGTTTACCTATGGCTTGCGTTGGTTTCCCATTTTCTGATAAATCACCGGTTGGCATGTAAACAGGAACGGAATAACTATCGCTCTCTAAGGGAACTTGGCCGGTAGCTATTAACCAAAAAGGCGTACCATCCGGTTTATTTGTGAAAATAGCATCAAAAGCGAGCAATGGATTATTCTGATTGGCATTGTTTATTAATGTTGTTGATAGAATTCCTTGTCGTGGAATTTCAGATGATGCCCAAACATTTTTACTAAAAATGGTGGGAAAATCTGGATTTTCTTCAACAGCGGATGGTTTTGCATTTAAATAGTAGACGTCTTGGCCCCCATTAAATGTTGCTGTGTAAGCGATATGTGCTCCCAAGTTATCCGAGTCCATATCAATATAATCACCCATTTTTCGCTGAACTGGATAGCCGAGCAAATGATTAAAGAAAGGACTGATGGCTTGTTCTTTAGCAAATGTCATCCCTGCATCATATGAATAAGTATAATACAGACTTGAGGTGCTACTACTACCAACAGAACCATCACGGTTTCTGGTATCGTTCCATATCACATCAATTCTACCATTAGGTGCAACTGACATCGTTCCCAACCACTGCCAGTTTCCGGAATCATCGGTATTTATTCTTCTGGGTTCTGAAAAAGTAAGACCGCCATCGGTGCTTCTGACAAACATAATATCCAACGGATCATCAGGATCGGCTGAATTGATTGAGCCAAGAACATAGACATTATTTTCTGAGGTCCTGTTAGACTTGTCCAGATTGACATTGAGTTGTCCATCAAGCCCAACTTGATTAACTATTCCCCCGATTCTTACATATCCCCCCATTTCAACTTTAGTGATTTGGTGAAATAATGGCACTCGCTGTTCTGGATTTGCTGATTTTGTCAGATAAAAGTTTCCTAAGCTATCACCATAACCTTCAATACCAATGACGTAAAAATTCTGGTCGTTGCCAAAATCAACTGTTCCAAAAATCGGGTTACGCGGAATTGTTACCGGATAGGTAAAAGCATTTGAGCCATAGATCAGGTTGTTATATGTTCGGGGAGCGTAACTGTTACCAGCAACATTCCAGGCTGCATAAATATTACCTCTTCCCGATCCATTCGTTTTATCAATGGTAAACCATGACTTATCTCCTCCATAGGCATTCAGTTTGTTTGTCCATGTTCTTCCGCCATTCACTGACATCCATTGGTCAACATTGAAAATATTGTTCACAACCTTTAAACTTTGATAATAAAATATTCCATCAGCATCCGACTCCAGCACCGGGTCACTTCTGAAAACTCCAGGCTCAAATACCTCCTGATAGTTCCAGGTTACACCACCATCATCACTATAACTTCTTCCTGCCTGACGAAAGTCACTTCCTATGGAATTAAATTGGCGCCATCCTATGGCAATTTGATTAGGGTTAAGAGGATTGACAGCGATAGAAGGCTCATTGGCAGCATCTCCACGGATATCATTGCCGTTGATATCAACATTCACTTGGTAACTGGTAAAACCTCGTAACTGGAAAATCGATTTAATTGCAGGTGTTGCGGTGGGTAAGTTCAATACTTCTTTTGGATAATAAACAGAGTCTTTAGTTGGTGTTTCCAGTAAATACTTGTTAATTTCCTGAGCATTGGAAGAAAAACTTATGATTACAAAAATTGAAAGAAGTATTCTTTTCATCACATCACCTTTTGTTTTTTCTTTAGTATATCTCAAAAAAACAGCAAATTCATCCCTCAAAAATCAATCAGAGTTTTATACTTATCAAAAAAGCTCTTTATTTTATTGGGCGTGTTAACTTTTTTGAGTTTATTCGCCGATTTTATCGACTGTTATATTTGCTTCTGCTAGTATTCGTAAGTCCAAGCCTTTGGAGTTTTTTCTCCGTCAAAATGCAGGACACAATGAGTTAATAGTGTGTTGCATCAATACAATTTAACTCTCTGAGATACTGATTTTTTAACGACAACTTTAGAGATTGATTATGAATGCCCAAGATATACTTGCTTTGATAAAGGAGCAAGAAATTGCTTTTGTTGATTTACGCTTCTGTGACACTTTAGGAAAAGAACAACACGTTTCGTTGCCTGTTTCTGCAGTGGATGAAGATTTGTTTGAAGATGGAAAAATGTTTGATGGTTCTTCTATTGCCGGTTGGAAGTCTATTAACGAATCAGATATGGTTTTAATGCCAGATCCAACAACTGCTTTTGTCGATCCTTTTGCAGCTGCATCCACATTGATTATTCGTTGTGATATTCTGGAACCAAATACCATGCAAGGATATAACAGAGATCCTCGTTCATTGGCAAAAAGAGCTGAAGCTTATCTCAAAAGTTGTGGAATAGCTGATACCGCGTTTTTTGGTCCTGAACCGGAGTTCTTTATTTTTGACGGTGTTCGCTGGAAATGTGACATGCATAAAATGGCTTATGAAATAGACTCTCGTGAAGGTGCCTGGGATTCTTATGGAAATGTTGAAAACAATACCGGCCATCGCCCGGGAGTTAAAGGTGGTTATTTCCCTGTGCCCCCAGTGGATTCTTTAAATGATGTGCGCGCAACCATGTGTACCGTGTTACAGGAAATTGGTATTGAAGTTGAAGTTCATCATCACGAAGTGGCGACTGCCGGACAATGTGAAATTGGCGTGAAGTTCAATACGCTTTTGAAAAAAGCTGACGAATTATTGATGATGAAATATGTGATTCACAATGTGGCTCATGAGTACGGATATACTGCAACATTTATGCCAAAACCGCTCGTTGGTGATAACGGTAGTGGTATGCATGTTCACCAATCGTTGTCAAAAGACGGAAACAATCTTTTCTCAGGTGATAAATACGGTGGATTATCAGAAGAAGCACTGTATTACATCGGTGGAATTTTCAAACACGCTCGTGCCATTAACGCTTTTGCCAATCCATCAACTAACAGCTACAAACGATTGGTTCCGGGTTTTGAAGCTCCTGTATTGTTGGCTTACTCAGCTAAAAACCGTTCGGCTTCAATTCGTATTCCGTTTGTATCCAGTCCCAAAGGAAGACGTATTGAAGTTCGTTTTGGTGATTCAATGGGTAATCCATACATGATGTTTGCGGCGATGATGCTTGCCGGTCTTGATGGAATTAAAAATAAAATTCACCCTGGTGATGCAATGGATAAAGATTTATACGATTTGCCACCGGAAGAAGAAAAAGACATTCCAACTGTTTGTCATTCTCTGGATCAAGCATTGAGCGCTTTGGATAAAGATCGTGACTTCCTGAAAGTGGGTGGTGTTTTTGATGATGATATTATTGATGGTTATATCGCATTGAAGATGGAAGAAGTCACACGCTTACGCATGACAACTCATCCGATTGAGTTTGATATGTATTATTCAAGATAGACTCTTTATCGGAGCTTTGCGGATATTCTGCAAAGCTCCACGCCTCTTCACAAATCCTCAAAACTAAAAAATTGCCAACTTGGTGTAATTCGTTTACCATAGCGTCTTTAATCAAACTAGGAGTCAAACTATGGGTATGTTATCTGAATTTAAAAAATTTGCGGTTAAAGGAAATGTTGTTGACATGGCAGTTGGTATTATCATCGGCGCTGCTTTTGGTAAAATTGTAACTTCGCTGGTTAATGATATTATCATGCCGCCGATTGGTGTTCTCATCGGAGGTGTTGATTTCTCAGATTTGTCGTTGGTTGTTAAAGAGGCGACTGCAGAAAATCCGGCAGTGACAATCAACTGGGGAAATACAGTTCAAACGATTATTAACTTCATTATTATTGCCTTTTCTATCTTCATGGTTGTTAAAGCGATGAACAAAATGCAGAAAAAAGAGGAAGAAAAACCGGCCGCACCACCAGAACCATCCAAAGAAGAAATTTTACTGACAGAAATCCGTGACGCTTTATTAAAAAATAATAAGGAATAATTGGCTGAATCAATAAAACACGCTCAATAAATTATGTTTTTTCAACAAATTCAAAGCGAAACTCAAAACGTAAAAACCGAAGTCGTTGGTATGATTGGTAAGTTTGCTGACTGGTTACCTGAATCTTGGCAACCTTATTGGGATCGACTTCAGGCAATCCCGATGCTTAAATTTTTAATCATTGCATGTATCGGATATGTGTTTGGAAAAATCGTGCAATTCGTTGTCATGCGAAGTGCAACCCAACTCACCAAGCGGACTAAAACAAATGCAGATGACGAGCTGGTTCTGCTGCTGAAAAGACCGATATTTTTGACGGTTTTTTTCTTCTTTTTAATTCTGGCGACGAATACACTTGATATATCCTCGGGCGCTAAATCCACTCTGATTCATTTGCTACTAACTATTTTGGTTTTCGTATGGATGTCCAGAGGATTTGGAATACTGGCATTGTTACTGAAAGTATTGAGCGGATTAAAAAATCGTTATCGAATGATTCAGCATAAAACAGTCCCGTTATTTTCGTTAATAGGAAAAATTGCTATCGTTGGAACCGGTTCCTATTTTATTTTGTTAATTTGGGGAATCGATCCAACAGCTTGGTTAGCATCTGCCGGAGTTATTGGTATAGCCGTCGGTTTTGCCGCCAAAGACACTTTATCCAATCTGTTTTCCGGCTTTTTTATTCTGGCTGATACGCCATATAAGGTGGGAGATTATATTGTTATCAGTACCGGAGAACGCGGAATGGTAACCAATGTTGGTATTCGCTCCACTCGTATTCTCACTCGTGATGATGTTGAAATCACCATACCGAATGCTGTCATCGGAAATGCAAAAGTACAAAATGAAAGTTCCGGTCGCTGGGAGAAATACCGCATCCGCGTCAAAGTCGGAGCAGCCTATGGCAGTGATGTGGATCAGGTTTGTGATGTTCTAAAGTCTATAGCAGATGAATGTGATAATGTCTGTAAAGACCCTGAACCAAGAGTGCGGATGCGTGCTTTTGGTGCATCCAGCCTTGATTTTGAATTGCTTTGTTGGATTGAGGAGCCTGTTTTAAGAGGAAAAGTTGTGCACGAACTCAATATGAAAGTTTATAAGAAATTCAATGAAGTTGGTATCGAGATTCCTTACGCAAAACAGGATGTTTATATCAAAGAGATGCCGAAAAGAGATTAGGGTCTATAGATTTTATGGTTCTAAGTTGGATTGATTGGCTGATAATTTTAGGTTTTTTTGGGATTGAGTTGGTATCTCAACACTCAATATCATAAACAAAAGCCGGTTGATTTAAACACTACACTTAAGTTTTGTGAAAAAGTCAGGCCAAATGGTGCTTGGGCTGTTGTTGGGCATAAAGTCAACTATTCTGATTTAGTGAAGAAGTTTTCGACATGGATTGCCTTAACAATCATGGTATATTCTGTGTTACTAATCATTGGTAAAATTATTTTTTCATAAATAATCGCTTTTGATTGAACTAAAATAAATATCAAAAATCTACATAGGGAAAAGATAAAATCGGCAAATGATAAAAATAGAAAATTTGACCAGGGTTTTTAAAACACAAGGGGAAACCGTAACAGCTCTCAACTCAGTAAATCTGCAAATTCGTGAATCTGAATTTGTGGCAATCATGGGGCGTTCCGGTTCCGGGAAATCAACTCTTCTCAACATTCTTGGTTGTATGGACAAACCGACATCAGGAAACTATTTCCTGGCAGGACAGGACGTTAGCCAATTAAATGATGACGAACTCTCTAAGATTAGAAACCAAAGAATCGGTTTTGTTTTTCAGGGATTTCACTTGTTACCAAAATTAAACGCTATAGACAACGTGATGCTGCCTTTGCGATACAGTCGCAATACCAATGCAAATGACGGCGAAGCCAAAGCAAAGGAGTTATTAATTAGAGTCGGGCTTGAAGAGCGGCTTTATCATATGCCCAACCAAATGTCCGGCGGGCAAATTCAGAGGGTTGCTATTGCCAGGGCACTTATCAACAACCCTGATATCTTGTTGGCAGATGAGCCAACGGGAAATTTAGATAGTGCGATTTCTGATCAGATTATGGAATTATTAACAGAGTTAAATCAAGCCGGGCAAACGATAGTGATGGTGACTCACGAAGATGACATTGCTGAATACGCCAATCGAACCATTCACTTTCTTGACGGAGAAATTGTATCATGAGGCCGGTATTCTCAGTTTTATTTTTACTTCTTGCAAATTTTTATGCTGATGCTGAAACCATTTATATCACCGGCACAAATGAATCGAAGAACTCTCAAAAAGTACTGATGCCTTTGGTTCCATCCTTTCAAGGAAAAATTAGTGAAATGGCGGAGGAAGGAATCAAAGTAGAGAAAGGAGACTTTCTATTACGAATCGACGGTTCAAGTATTGATTCACAAATCAATGCTCAAATCGAAGAACTGGAAGTTTTCAAAGCAACTTCAAAAAAGGAGCGCATTGAGTTAAAGATTCAACTGAATAATGCAGAAATTGCTTATCAAAGAGCCGATACCGATTTGAAGATTGCTGAAAAAGAGGCTCAAATACCGCAGAACTATATTGGTGACTTGGCTTATAAACAAAATCAATTACAACTCAAAAATTCTGAAAAAAACTATGAGAAAGCAAAAAGCGATTTAAAGGAGTTAAAGACAAAAATTTCGGAAAAAGAGGTCGAGATTGAGCTCGGAATCAACCAGAAGCAAGAAAAACTCGACTATCTACAAGGAATGCTGGATAAATTTACTATTTATGCTGAACAAGATGGTTATGTGGTTTATCTAACTAAATCATGGACCGGAGAGAAAATTCAAATTGGTGATCAATTAAACTCAGGACAGGAGATTTTAAGTGTTTCTCGCAACACGGACATGCACATTATTGCCTGGTTGAATGCAATTGATTTACCAAAAATCAGGGATAATAAAAAAGTTAAAATTCGCTTTGATGCTTTTTTGGATGAGGTTTATTCGGGAGAAATTGTACAAATTGCATCTGCGGGAGAAGATATGCAGGTTTGGGGAGATGCATTGTATTATGAGGCTATAGTCGAACTGACAGGAGAAAAGCCAGACGGATTGATGCACGGAATGAGCGCTTTGATAGAGCTGGAGTTGGAGGATGTTAATGATTAAGTTCATATTAGCTGTATTAATGTTTTTGAGTTTTTCTGTTGAGAGCGAAACATCTATATCTGTTACCGGCGAACTTCAAGCATTAAAAACCGATAGTTATTCACCTCCAAGAGTCAGAGGAATCTGGCAATACACCATTGCATTCATGGCGGAAGATGGAAGTGTTGTCAAACAAGGAATGCCGGTTTTGATGTTTAAAACAGATGCTATTCAAACCAAACTGATTGATGCTCAGGGACAGTTAGGAATTAAGCAAAGCACTTTAAAAAATCAAAGTGTTAACAACATCGAAACCTTTGAGAACAAAAAGATAACCATCGAAGAAAAAAAAATGGAGCTTGATAAGGCAAGAAGAAAAGCTGAATTGCCCAAGTCACTCATTGCTCAAAACGAATATTACAAAAACCAACTGAGCTTTGAGTTGGCTAAGAAAGAGTATGAATCAGCCAAACTGGATTTGCAACTCAGTCGTCAAAAAGCGGAAACAGAAAAACAAATCGTTCAAGCTGAAGTAGATAAACTCAATGCTGAAATCGAAGAGTATCGTAACTCAATTGCGGAGATGCGAATGATGGCTCAATCTGAAGGAATTATTATTCACAAATCCGGTTGGGATAAAAACAAATTTGCGGTTGGTGATACTGTTTGGGGTGGTCACAGAGTGATTGAAGTTGCTAATTTAAGTCAGATTATCGCCAAGTTGGAAATACCTGAAAGCAACATTCGCTCTGTTAAAGAAGGATTGAAAGTAAAAATCAAACTGGATTCATTGCCGGACAAAGAATTTTATGGCTCGATTCAGTCCTTGGCCAGAGTTGTTACAATAAAGTCCAAAAATCAACCCAGTAAAGTTCTCGAAGCCACTGTATTTATTGAAAATGTCGATACAGAAGTTATGCGACCCGGAATGAGACTCAATGCTACGATTGAAGGTGAAGTAAATAATGTTGCACAAGCCGTGGAGAATAAACTATGAGAGTGATATTGTTGTTTGTTCTTTGTTTATTATTTATTTCATGTACAAAAAATGATGCTCCCATCCCACAATTGACAGTAGAAAAATCCTCAACTCGTTTCAGTCTGATGGCAAGTGGAGAACTTGAGGCTGTGACATCCACACCGATTACTTCGGCTTCTAAAACCCAAAGACCTCAAACAATTGCCTGGATTATCGACCAGTACGCACATGTTAAAAAAGGAGATGTGATTGTGCGGTTTGACGGCGTTCCTTTTCAGTTGGAAGTGGATGCTGCTGAATATGAAATCAGCAAATTACAATTCAGTAAAAATAAGAAGCAACGCGAAATGGACTTATCTATTGCAGATTTTAATAATGAAGAAGAGGTTGTCAATTTTGAATATTTGATGGCTAAAAAATTCAATATCGACGACCCTTTGCTCTATACCAAAATTGAAATGATTGAGGCATCCGATAACGAAGAATTTCTGGAAGCAAAGACACAACACTTACAAAAGATGGAAAGTCACTATCAGGACAAATCGTTATCTGAGGTAAATTTAATTGACTCACAAAGTGAGTTCCAAAAGTCAAAAATAGATGTCAACCGAGAGAATCTTGAGAGTCTTGAAATTAAAGCTCCTCATGACGGCATTGTCGTTCTAAAAAAATCATGGGATGACACCATTCCACAAGCCGGTAAATCTGTTTTTCCGGGAATGAAACTGGCTTCTCTTCCTGATTTATCATCTATGCAGGCAAAAATATATGTGCCTGAAGTTGAAGCTGTTGGAATTAAACAAGGTCAAAGTGTTGATATCAGCCTGCATGCTTTTCCGGATTTAAAATTCACTGGTACTGTGACTCAAATCAGTAACACCGCTCAGCCCAAAAAACGCGATAATCCAATTAAATACTTTATTGTGAATGTGCTTATTAATGAGCAAGATCAACAAAAGTTATTACCCGGGCAACGATTGGATGCAGTCATTTTCACAAGTGATGAAAGTGAGAATATTGTCGTACCAATTCAAACCATTTTCCGAGAAGGAGAGGATAGCTGGGTTTATTTAAAAGAAGGAAATTCATTTAATAAAAGGTTTGTAACAACCGGCTTATGCTCAACCAGCCAATGTCAGATAGACGCCGGTTTGAAAGAAAATGATGTGATTGCTCTTGTTGACCCGGAGCAAGTGAACAAGGAGGAAGCACGATAATGTTAGTGTTATTTAAACAAGCTATTGTGGAAATGATGCATCATAAATTGCGTACTTTATTAACTTTGCTAGGAATGGTTTTTGGAGTTGGCGCTGTTATTGCAATGTTAAGCATTGGTGAAGGAGCAAAGGTTGAGTCCACTCGACTCATTGAGTCCATGGGTTTGAGAAATCTGGTTATCCATGAAAAGCTCAATGACAACGAAACTTTAAAAGAAATACGCAAAAGTTCGGTGGGATTAAGTTTGAACGATATGCGAACCATTGAAAGCTCTTTGCCTTTTGTTTCACAAAGTTGTGCTGAAAAGAACTTGAAAACCTATTCGGTATTTTCTAATCAGTCGGAAGCAGATAGTTCAGTTATTGCGGTCTCTCCCAACTGTTTTTCCATGTCAAATCTAAAAATTGAAGCCGGAGATTTTTTCACTCAGGATGACAATAATGCCAGTAAACAGGTGGCTGTGATTGGTTCTGAAGTGGCTAAGAGTTTATTTGCCGATAAAAACCCGATTGGTGAATTAATTAAAATCAACCATTTGTGGGTTAAAGTCGTTGGAGTTTTGCAACAGCAAGAACTCAGTAAAAAGGAAATTCAAGGCATCAAATTAGGGGCTGAACATAACAGAATCTTTCTACCTTTGGCAACAGCTCAGAAACGCTTGAAAATACCTAATCTTGAAAGCCAAATTGATAGTATTAGAGTCACTATAGACACAACCATTGAACCGCAAGTAGCAGCATTGGCAATTGATAAATTGCTAAAAAGAAGACATGGAAATGTTGAAGATTTTGAGATTATCGTACCAGCTTCTCTTCTAAATCAACAAAATAAGACACAACAAATATTCACCATTGTAATGTCCAGTATTGCGGGAATTTCGTTATTGGTGGGTGGAATCGGAATCATGAATATTATGTTGGCGACCATTCTTGAAAGAACCAAAGAAATCGGGCTTATGAGAGCGGTTGGCGCAACCAAAGTTGATATTAAAAATCAATTCTTGATTGAAAGCACAACCATTGCTGCTGTTGGTGCTTTATTGGGCATCGTTATGGGAGTGTTGTTGTCGTTTATCATACAATCTTTTGCAGAGTGGCCGGTTCAATGGTCCTTATTTTCGATTATCCTGGCAGTTGGTGTGTGCTTAATAACAGGAATTATTTTTGGTTACTATCCTGCTAAAAAAGCTGCAGAGCTGGATCCAATACTGGCTTTGCAGAAAAATTAATGCCTGCTTGAGGCTCATTCCGGTATTTGTCACATAAAAAGGTGTGGTACAATTAAAATGTTCTGAGGTGTTATTCGCCTTGTAGCACATCAATAATTGGGGGAATTCAAGTGGAAAAGTCGAATAAAACACATCTGTGGTCTGTGTTTACTCTGTTTATTCTATTAGTTGCAAAGACTTCTTATGTATTATCGAACGTAGAAATCCCTTCAAACACTCCTGAAATAAAATCCATTGTTGAAGAAGCCAAGCTGGTTGTGTCCGAAGTTTTTGCCGGCGATTATTTTGGTGGAGTTGTAAGCATGTCAGGTGATTATGCCGTTATTGGAGTTTCTAGAGATGGATACATGGGAAGCTCATCTGGCTCAGCATATATTTATCACTTTGACGGAAACGACTGGATTCAGACTCAGCGACTGTTTGCCAGTGATAGCGGTAGCGGTCACCGTTTTGGCACTTCTGTTAGTATTTCATCCACCAGAGTGGTTATTGGAGCGCCTGGTGCCGGATCAAACGGCCAGGTTTATGTATTTGATTTTGATGGTAATAATTGGATTGAAAGCCAGATATTAACACCAACAGGTCACTCTGGCTTCTCGAAAGGATTTGGAAACTCGGTCAGTTTGTCTTCTAATAGAATTTTGATTGGTTCATCCAATGATACAGAGATTGGGCCATTATCAGGAGCTGCGTACGTGTTTGAATACGTTGGTGGTAATTGGACTCAAACACAAAAAATAACCGTGCCGGGAATATATGATTTTGCAAACTTTGGTTCATCAGTGAGTCTTTATGGTTATACAGCGATCGTTGGTGCTTTTACTGATGAAAATAGTGGCATCACTAGTGGTTCAGTCTATGTGTTTAATCTAAACTTAGGAAGCAATACATGGGACTTTGCTCAAAAAATCTATGACCCGACAGGTGAAAACAACGATAACTTTGGGTTTTCAGTGAGTTTATACAACACTCAGTTTGTTGTTGGAACCTGGAGAGACAATGACTTAGGTGTCGATTCGGGATCGGTAAGTGTCTATGAATATAACGGCATGACCGGAAGTTGGGAATTCTATCAAAAACTTTCGGCATCCGATGGAACATCTGGTGATAATTTTGGAGTTTCTGTTTCAAACTCAAACGGAAGAATTGTTGTTGGAGCTTATCAGAATGATGAGTCAGGCATTGCAAACAATCTTGGTGCGGCTTACATGTATGATTTTAACGGCGTAGATGCGTACATGGAAAGCCAAAGATTCATACCAAGCGATGGTGGTAATTATAACAAAGCCTTCGGTATTGCTGTCGCATTAGACAGAGATACCATGATGCCTGAGAAATCATTGATTGGAGCCTATGGTGATGATGAAATGGCTGAATATGCCGGATCAGCTTATATGTACAATTATGACGGTATGTCCTGGGTTGAAGATCAAAAAATGATAGCTGGTGATAGCGTGTTAAATGATAAATTTGGATCCGTTGTCAGCATTTCAGGAGAGACTGCTGTTGTGGGTGCGTACAGCGATCAGGATTTGGGTGTTGATGCCGGAGCTGTTTATGTATTTGATTATGTCAGCAGCAATTGGGTACTGAGTCAAAAAATATTTGGAGATGACACAGCAGCAGGTGATTTCTTCGGCTATTCTGTCAGCATAGAAAATGACAGACTGGTTATTGGAGCACAAGGGGATAGTGATAACGGAACCTTTTCTGGCTCAGTTTATGTTTTTGAGCGAAATGGTGGTTTCAATTGGACTCAAACGGATAAACTATTAGCCAGTGATGCTGCTGCCAGTGATGCTTTTGGTAGCGATGTGAGTTTATCCGGTGACAGAATATTGGTTGGTGCTCGTTTTGATAACAACTCTGTTGGTGGAACAGGTGCGGGTTCAGCCTATGTGTTTGATTATGATTCTGTCAATGACATTTGGGATGAGTCAGAAAAATTAATTGCTATGGATAGTGATGCAAATGATAATTTTGCACTCAGCGTTTCTCTGGATGGAGATAATGCAATAATCGGTGCATGGGCGGACGATGACAGAGGTGATAAGTCCGGCTCTGCATATATATTTAATTTTGATGGCATGAACTGGAATCAATTACCTAAACTATCACCTATTGAGACAGATGCCGGGGATTATTTTGGATTTAACGTCAGTATTGAAGGCAACTGGGTAGTCGTTGGAGCCCCAAATGAAGACGATGGAAATGGTCAGCAAATCGGAGCAGCCTATCTGTTTAATTTTAATGGTACAAATTGGGTGCAAACACAAAGATTGACAGGAGGTGTTGGGGCGATACATTTTGATAACTTCGGCAAATCAACAGCGATTTCGGGAAATAGAATTCTAATTTCCTCTTATACAGACGATGATGTCGGGAATAATTCCGGATCAGTTTATGAATTTAAATTTAACGGTGTGAACTGGTTCGAAAACCAAAAACTCACAGCAAATGACGGAGCGGACGATGATTATTTTGGTTATGATGTTGATATTTCCGGTAACCGAGCTTTAGTTGGAGCACTTGGCGATGATAACAATTGGATTGATGATGGAGCAGTCTATATTCTGAATGTTGCAGACAGATACGATTTATATGTTGATGTGACAGGGCTGGCTGCCGGGAATACTGTTTCTTTTTCAAATGGAAATGACTCGATAACCTTTAATTCAGACGGGCAGCAAATTATATCCAACTTAGCTGACACATCGACCTATGATGTATCAGTCACTCAACAACCCAGTTTTCCGGATCAAGTTTGTACTTTTGATAATCCAAATACAGGCACAATTTCAGGGGGTGATGTCATTATTGATGTAACATGCACAACAATTCAATTTGATTTGAGTGTTCGTGTTTATGGAATTGCACCCGGGAACAGTATCGAAGTCACCAATAATCTGGGTGATAACTTAGTTCTAGACACTCATGGAGAAATTAAAACATTTCCGACACAGGTTGATCATCGCGACACATTTACTATTGATTTGGTTTCACCACAACCGACCACGCCAAACCAAACTTGTACGACAACTTCATCTGGTATAATGACAGGAGACGTCTTGAGAAGTTTTGTTTGCACAACCAATCAATATTCAATCGGTGTTAATGTCACTGGACTCATTTCCGGGAGTGAAATTGTTTTACAAAATAATGGTGGAGATGACTTGAGTGTAACTGACAATGGAAGCTATAACTTTGCAACAGCACTGGATGATGAGTCCAACTATAATGTTACTATTCTTTCTCAACCGAGTTCGCCCATTCAGGAATGTTTTGTCAATCTCGGAGTTGGACAACTGCAAGGCTCTGATGCAGAGATTGAGGTGACGTGTAATCCATCGACAGATTTAATCTTTGAAAATGGCTTTGATTAGCAAAATAGTAGAAGTTGAAAAAGTCTTGGTTTGCAATTAACTTACTGAAAATAAAACAAACATTCATTGTTGGGCAATGCTGGTGATTGCCCGAATTTTGCTTTTTTAAATTAAAAAATGTTATAATCCGCCACTTTGTCAAATTTGGCAAAGAAATAAATTCGAATTATTATAACATTTTGGAGATTTTAACGTGATAATTCCTGCGCGTGGCCGTTCATTAATTTCTGTGTATTCAGTTTCTGACTCGTATGATAGTCACAGAATCCGTTTTTTATTAAAAACTAAAAATATCAGTAGTGTTGACATTATTGAAGTTGATCCCCTTGATCCCCCTGAAGATTTAATTCATATCAATCCTTATCACTCAACTCCAACGATAGTTGACAGAGATTTGGCGTTATATGGCACAACAGTTATTACTGAGTATTTGGATGAACGTTATCCGCATCCCCCTTTGATGCCACCGGACCCTGTTACTAGAGCGAAGCTGAGATTATACACATACCGCATTGAAAAAGATTGGTTAACCTATATTCCAAGATTGGAAAGTGGTTCCCCTGACGAAAAACAAAAAGCGATTGATGAATTAACTGCTAAATTGAATGCCTCCGTTGATTTGTTTTCCCAATCAAAATTTTTCCTGAGTGATGATATGACGCTAGTTGATACTTGCCTTGCACCATTTTTGTGGCGTTTGGAATATTATGGTGTCGATTGGGAAGATTTACCAAAACCCATCCGAACTTATGCTCATATGATTTTCCGAAAAGAAGCATTTAAACAGAGTGTTTCAGAACAAGAACGTGAAATGCGTTTTGATTTCTAAAGCTGTGAGCTGATGAATTCTTCAAAACCATACATTCTTAGAGCATTGCACGAATGGATTAGTGATAATGAGTGCACACCTTTAATTTTGGTGAATGCTAAGGGCGAAGATGTGATGATTCCATCAGGGATTGATGAGGATGGAAAAGTCGTATTAAATGTATCCTACGGTGCGACCAATAATCTTGAGCTTGCTAACGAAGGTGTTTTGTTTGATGCCCGATTCTCGGGTGTGAGTCACAATCTGTTCATTCCTATGAATAGTGTTTTGGCAATTTATGCGCGTGAAAACGGACAAGGAATGATGTTTGGTGAAGATGATGACAACACCCCTGAACCTCCTAAACCTGATACAACATCTAAGGAAAAGAAATCTCCAAATGACAAAGGCTTTCTCAAAGTGGTAAAATAATTGCCATGAGTGAAAAAAAATATCACAGCTTTAAGGAATTTTACCCGTTTTACTTGGGAGAACACAGCAATAAAACATGTCGTTTGCTCCATGTTATTGGTTCTACTTTGGTCGTTGCATTAATTGTTTATGTCATATTCAGCAAGCAGTATCTATTGTTACTGCTTGCTCCTGTTATTGGATATGGTTTTGCTTGGGTAGGACATTTCTTCTTTGAAAAAAATGTTCCGGCAACCTTCACTTATCCGTTATACAGTTTCATTGGTGACTGGGTGATGTTTTGGCAAGTAATAACCCGAAAGATTAAACTGTAGCATTATCATTCAAGTTCTCAGTATTTTTCTTCGGCAGAAATCTTAGCCAAAGCAACCAAACAATCAAAGCATCCAGAATAATCAAAGCCTGCCAAAGATACAAATGAAACCAGTCAAACCAGGTTTTATCCCATGCTAACAAATAAAAAAGTGAAATAATTCGGATAACATTGACAAACTGTATCGCAAAAAAGCCGAGAACAAATCCTATCAGTTTGTGCTTAAAACTGGAAGGGAAAGCAAATATTGCTGCAAAGAGAACAATCACGGCCTCTACTCCATTACAACCGGCTGCGATTCTGACAGCATGAGAACTATTTTCTCTATTCATGATTACATCTGCATTGGAAACGACATTTGAGTCAAAGAATTGCATGATGACTGCACTAAATGTGGCTAAAAAGCCGGTAAAGGGCAAAATGACAGCTTGTCTGATGGGTTCCATTAACTCCAGTGAAAACATCACCAGAACTAAAACTATAAATATTATTGTGAATCGTAGCATTTTTGTTCTAATTTTGTAGCAAGTGTATTCTATAGAAAAACGGAGAATTTGTTAATAAAACCGTAAAAGTTAACCGGAATTTAAAAATTTAACAAAACCCTTAACAAATCTTAACGAAACCATAACATAAATGTTAGTACAATGACACCCAGAGTTAAGTTAGATAAGGGTGCATTGCGACCTACTTCAGGATTACGAGAAACAGCATCTACTTTTAGCCCAAGATTTGTGAGAACTTATCTTGGGTTTTTTTTGCCTCGAGTAAATGGACGATGTAAGAGACCGTTGGTTTACAATTTAGAGAAATCAAACTTAATTTTGACTACTTTAAACAAAACCCCTTTGGAGAAATAATGAAAATTTTAGTAATTGAAGACAATACCGACATCGCTGCCAATATCGTAGATTATTTTGAAGACAAAGGTCATATTTTAGATTATGCGGCAGATGGAATCACCGGTTTACATTTTGCAGTCACTCATGATTTCGATGTTATTATTTTGGATTTAATGTTACCAGGTATGGATGGACTGGAAATTTGCAAAAAATTACGCCATGATACCGATAAAAACACTCCGGTGCTTATGCTCACAGCCAGAGACACACTCGAACAAAAACTTCAGGGGTTTGACTCAGGAGCCGATGATTACATGGTTAAACCTTTTGCGTTGCAAGAACTTGAAGCAAGAGTTACGGTTCTTGCCAATCGCAGGAATAACAACTCTAAAAAAGTATTACAGGTGGGCGATTTGGAATATGATACAAATACTTTTATTGTTAAGAGAGCAGGAAACCCTATTGAAATGAATCCGACCGGGTTGAAGCTATTGAAACATTTAATGGAAGCATCACCGTGGGTTGTTCCACGTCACGAGCTTGAACTAAAAGTTTGGGGTGAAGAAATGCCTGATAGTGATTCGCTCAGAGTTCATATTCATGGACTTAGAGCGATAATAGACAAACCTTTTGAAAAACCATTGATACACACACGTCACGGAATTGGTTATCGAATAGCAGACCTGGATGAAGTTTCGAAATAAATTAAAATACCGGATTATAGTCGCATTTTTAACACTGAGCACATTGCTCAGTGTTTTGTTTGCGGCAACATCTTTAACAATTCGGCAGAATCTAAGTACCAACTTGATTGGTGAGTCCATTAAACAAAACCTTGACGAATATATGGAGAAGTTTATTAATGATCCAAAAGGAACTCAAGGAGAGCCAATAGCTTCCAACGTCAAAGCCTTACTAACTACGCCTGAAAAACTTCCGCTAAATTTACCATTGAGCTATGCTGATTTGGGAGATGGAATTCATGATTTACAAGAAGATGGAAAAAAACTCAAAGTGGCAGTTAATAAAAGACATGTTCTCGATGGAAAAGAAATCTGGGGATATGTGATATTTGACGTGACACCACCAAAGAATGAAAATCGTTTGGTTTATTCTTCGTTAGCAGGAATATTTTTGTTATTTACAGTGATTGCCTATTTTCTGGCAATCTATGCCTCCGGAAAAATTCTTAAACCGTTGCGAAAACTTTCTTCAATGGTTAATCGCCAAAGCGATCAAAAACAAAAGCTGGCAAAAGGTTTTTCAGATGATGAAGTGGGTCAACTGGCACAAGCACTGGACGAGTATTCTGAGCGGTTAACAAAGATGGTCGATAGAGACAAAGAGTTTAATGCCGACGTTAGCCATGAATTAAGAACACCACTTGCTGTTATATCCAGCACGACGGAGCTCATAATGGCTCAACCGGAAATAGATGAAAAAACCAGATTGAGATTGGATCGGATTGAAAGAGCGGTTAAACAATCTTCGGAGCTGATAGAAACATTATTATTGTTGGCTAGAGAAGAACAAAGAGCTGACAAAGATATGGAGCGAACTCAGGTTGGAAAACTAATCAAAGATATATTACAGAATTTTTCAGCGACAATTAGTCTTAAAAAATTAAATGTTAAAGTAGTCGAAGAGGACTGGTTACAAGTTAAGGCTCCTGCATCGGTAGTTTCGGTCGCGTTAAGTAACTTGATAGGTAATGCTATTAAATACACTCCAAAAGGAACAATCCAGATTATTTTGAAAAAAGACAGAGTGTTGGTTGTTGATGAAGGGATGGGAGTGAGTAATGATGAGTTGCCTCAATTATTTGACAGACACTATCGCAGTAATAAAGTCACACAAAAAGGTTCAGGGTTGGGTTTGGCAATAGTAAAAAGACTGTGTGAGTTGTATAATTGGCAAGCGGTTATTCACAAAAACGATATCAGTGGGTTAACAGCTGAGTTAATTTTTACTAAATAACTGTATCACCGGAACTTTAGTTTTAAAAAAACGCCTATATTTATACACAAAATTTATCTTCTAACAAAATTAGCAATATGAAATATCAAATATTATCTTCAGTATTTGCAATGCTGTTTGTTTTTTCTGCAACAAGCCAGCCTATTACAACTCCGGCACCACCAACACTTGCCGCAGAGAGTTATATCCTCATGGACTTTCTATCGGATACATTGATTGCTGAAAAAGATATTGATAAAAAAGTAGAACCTGCAAGCATTACCAAAATGATGACTGCTTACGTGGTCTTTACCGAGTTGAAGACTGGTAACCTCAGGACTGATGACTTGATTAGAGTGAGCGAAAAGGCATGGCGTACCGGTGGTTCAAAAATGTTTATTGAGGTGAACAAGACAGTTAGTGTTAGCGACTTGTTAAAAGGTATGATTGTTCAATCTGGTAATGATGCTTGCATTGCTTTCGCCGAACATATTGCAGGAACTGAAGAAACATTCACTGACTTAATGAATCAGTATGCAAAAAAACTGGGAATGAAAAATTCACATTTCACTAATTCAACAGGTCTTCCTTCTGAAGGACACTATATCACTGCCAGAGATGCAGCTATTTTGGCAAAGGCGATAATTGTTGATTTTCCTGAATATTTTCCGTTATTTTCTGAAAAAGAATTTACCTTTAATGAAATTACTCAGAACAATAGGAATACTTTGCTTTGGCGGGATCCTTCGGTTGATGGGTTCAAAACCGGTCACACTGAATCAGCTGGTTATTGTCTGGTTTCTTCGGCAAAGCGAAATGGCATGCGTTTGATAGCGGTAGTTATGGGTACAGAGTCTCAAAAAGCTCGTGCCGATGAGTCTCAGAATCTTCTTAATTACGGTTTCCGGTTCTATGAGACCAATTTGTTGTTTAAGGCGAATGAAAAAAGAGTCAATGTTGAAGTATGGAAAGGAGTTGAAGAAGATATCAATCTTGGTTTGCAAGAAGATTTATTCATAACCATTCCAAAAGGTGAATATAAAAACCTGCAAGCAAAAGTGGATGTTCCCAATTTTTTGATAGCACCAATAGGTAAATCATCAATAATTGGCACATTAAACATCAATTTGCATGATAAAGTGATTTCAAGCAAACCATTAGTTGCCTTAGATGCTGTGAATAAAGGAGGCTGGTGGACAAGAACAACTGATAGTATAGGATTGTGGTTTAAAGACGATGACTAAAAAAACAATTGAGGAATTAGCAAACAAAGCGGAACAAAAACCCGAAGGGTTAACATTTCCTTGCACCTATCCGGTTAAGGCTATGGGTGAAAACACTAACAAGTTTTTGCAGGAAATGCTTTTTATTGCGCAAAAACATTGTCCCGATACTGAAGAACATCATGTGCGAACCAATCAAAGTCGAACTGGAAAATATCAATCCGTGACAATTACTGTGAATGTTGAGTCCAGAACTCATTTAGAAAATTTATTTATCGAAATTCGCAGTCACAAAGACGTGAAATGGACACTGTAGAAATTTCGACTCCAGTTAAAATCAAACATCTTGGATTCAGTGAATATGAACCTGTATGGCGTGCCATGCAAGAATTCACAGATTCAAGAGATAAGGAAACAACAGATGAAATCTGGACAGTCGAACATCCACCGGTATTTACCCAGGGACAGGCAGGAAAAGCAGAACATATTTTAGCCGCCGGCGATATCCCGGTGATTCAGGTCGATCGTGGCGGACAAGTCACTTATCACGGACCGGGTCAAATTGTTATTTACCCATTGATTGATTTGAAAAGACATAAGATGGGTATTAAAGCTTTGGTGCATGGAATCGAAGAAGCGATTATTCAGACCTTATCTCAATACGATGTGCATGCGCAACGCAGGGAAAACGCTCCCGGAGTTTATGTCGAAGGTAAGAAAGTTGCTTCTCTGGGTTTAAGAGTTCGTAAAGGCTGTACTTTTCATGGGTTGGCATTTAATATTCGCATGGATTTGGAACCATTCTCTCGAATCAATCCTTGCGGTTTTTTAGGTCTTGAAGTGGTTCAGCTCAGTGAATTCGTTAATAATGTCGATTTTCATCAGGTGCAAAATGAACTTGTTGACAATTTGTGTAATATTTTGAAATTTAAGAAACAATGACAGATTCCATTCCTTTAATTATTGCCGGAAAAAAACAGCTTGGTGCGGATAAAACTCATCGAAACCGTGCCGGATTTGAAACCGATGTTCCGACTCTTCGTAAACCAGATTGGATTCGTGTGAGATTGCCGGTTGGAAATGCCGTTGAAAAGCTGAAGAAAAAAATCAGCAACAACGCTCTGGTTACTGTTTGTGAGGAAGCATCCTGTCCTAACATTCATGAGTGCTACAACAAGGGAACTGCCACATTCATGATTCTTGGAGAAGTTTGTACTCGCCGTTGTTCTTTCTGCGATGTGGCACATGGCAGGCCTTTGCCACCGGATGTCAATGAACCCCAAAATCTGGCAAATACCATTGCTGAAATGGGTCTCAAATATGTCGTTATTACATCTGTTGACAGAGATGACCTGAAAGACGGTGGAGCTCAGCACTATGTGGATTGCATCAAAGCTGTTCGTGAAAAAAGTCCGGGCATTCAAATTGAAATTCTGACACCTGATTATCGTGGTCGCGGACGTATGGATGTGGCTCTGGATATTCTCGCGCAGGAGCTTCCGGATGTTTTTAATCACAATTTGGAAACCGTATTTCCATTATATAAATCTGTTCGTCCCGGAGCGGATTATCAATGGTCGCTGACATTGCTTAAACGCTTTAAGGAAAATCATCCTCATATTCTGACCAAATCTGGCATCATGGTTGGATTGGGTGAAACTTATGAACAAGTTCAGGAAACTCTTCGTGATTTAGCTGAACATAAAGTCGATATGATTACCATCGGTCAATATCTGCAACCCACCAAACATCATCATCCGGTCATGTATTACTGGACACCTCAAGAATTTAAAGACATCGAAGAATATGGCTACAGTCTTGGATTTACTCACATCGCCAGTGGTCCACTGATAAGGTCTTCTTATTTTGCTGATAAATCAGCAGAAGAGGCAATGGAAAAAGAGTAATTGTTTTTTAAATTCATTAATTCAAACCCAGTTGATTTTGTGACAATCAGACTTTTTTCAATAACAAAATATGGAGGAATAATTATGAAGAATATAATCTTTTTACTGTTTATTATGAGTTTATCAGCTTGTAGCAATAATGATAGCGAGCAACCGGGTCCGGCTGAAAAAGCAGGGAAGTCATTAGACAATATGACGGAGGAACTGACTGAAGAGACTAAAAGTACTTATCAAAAAGCTAAAGATAAAGCACATGATATGAAAAACAAAATTTCAGACTCAGCTGAAAAAACAGCAGACTCTGTCAAACAGGGATTTGAGAATGTTAAAGAAAAATCTTTGGAAATCAAAGATGATATTGTAGACGGCTCAAAAGAGATAAAAGACAAAACTGTTGAAAAGTATCAGGAAGTAAAAGAAAAAACTGCTGAAAAATATCAAGAGGTTAAGGAAAAGCTCACCGATGATGACTCAGAGAGCTGATTCAAACAAATAAAACAGCCAAATCAAAGGGGTCAAAAATTAACGATTCGGCCTCATTAGTTCTATGATGTAGGATATATTGATTAAGCAGAAAGTGAGTGTTTAGTGTCAAATAGAATCAAAGAGCAAGGGGTTAATGCATTTATTACACCATTGGACAATTTTATCACAGAATTGGCAAATCAAATTTGTATAGCTACACATATTGAAAAGTCTACAACTGCGTTAAGACATACCCCAACTCTACTACGGATAATTAGGAAATTTGTTAAAATCCCTTATCAAGTAACTAAAGCCATGAATTATCTTGAACAGACTCCATAGCAACATTAAATCTTACGAAGAATATATTAGACAATGATTTTTCAAAAACAAATATTCATGTATTAATTGCAATGTGAAATTCGTTACAAACAGCAATAGAGGATATGTTTGTTATTCTCCTTAAAAAGAAACGTGTCAGAGAAGATATTGTTAAACTTGATATTCCCAATAGATGGAAGCGAGATTTGGTAGATGAAACCGAAGAAGATAACTATCGTTTTTTTCTATCAAATTGGAAAACTGGTGGAAGTCACATTGTTGATTTTATGGAAATAAAATTGGCTTGTTTTGATATGGGTGGAGAAGTTCCAGAAAAACTAACAATGGGATTAATTGAAATGCACGCATTAAGAAACTGTCTGGTTCATAGGGCGGGGATTGCTGATAAGAAATTTACAGAACAAGCTCCATCACTAGGAATCACTGTAGGAGAAGAAATTTTTATCAATAGAGAAATGCTTACAAAATATTATCAAGTAGCGGGAGAATATGGAAAACTTCTTTTTTCAAGAATAACAAAGTGTAAGTATTTTGTAGTTGCACCAAAAACGAGCCTGTAAACAATTCTGTGTATCTGCGCTCATAAATAATCACCTAAGCGACTTTCAAATTCTATCACAAAACGATTCAAAGCAGGCTTCCAGTTGCGATGGGCATAGTCCATTTGCGGAAGCCCTCTTTACACCAAAATATCGCCTTTTTGGCAGAATCGTCAGTAGGGAATATCTTACGCTTTTTAATCACCTTTCTGATAACACTATTGAGTGATTCTATCGCATTTGTGGTGTAAATGACTTTTCTAATATCTTCAGGGTAGTCAAAAAAGGTGTTGAGATTGTTCCAGTTTGCTCTCCATGATTTGCCAATCTGTGATATTTACCGTCCCAACTGGAACAGAATTTATCCAATGCAAGCAAAGCTTCATCTTCTGTGATGGATTTATAAATGCTCTTCAAATCAGCTGTAACTGCCTTGTAATCCTTGTATGGAACATACTTGATGGAGTTGCGCACCATGTGCACGATACACAGCTGGATTTGTGTATCAGGATAAACAGTCTCAATGGCTTCGGGAAACTTTAATCCATCAACACAAGCAATGAGAATATCTTTAACGCCTCTGTTTTGCAATTCTGTGAGGACTCCCAGCCAAATTGGCACCTTCAGTTTCAGCAAGCCACATGCCTAAAAGCTCTTATGACCTTCCATATTAACGCCCAAAGCAAGATAAACGGACTTGTTGATTACTTTTCGATCTTGTCGAACCTTAACCACCAGACAATCCAGATAAACAATGGGATAAACAGCATCCAATGGGCGGGACTGCCATTCGGTGACTAAGTCGATGACTGCATTGGTGACCTTTGAAATCAGGCCGGCTGATATGTCAGCACTGTATAGTTCCTGGAACATATCAACGATTTCACGGGGTACTCATGCCTTTGGCATAAAGGCTCAGAATCTTGTCATCCATGGCTGTGAACCGGGTTTGGTTCTTCTTGATGAGTTCCGGTTCAAACTCCCCATCACGGTCACGAGGGGTGTCCAGAATAAATGCTCCGGTATCGGTTCTCACTGTTTTGGAAGTGTATCCATTGCGGGCATTTCCGGAAATCCGTGAACCCCCTTTATCGTAACCAAGATGGTCATCCAATTCAGCATTGAGGGCTGCTTCAACAGTTATTTTGCTCAGGATTTGGCTGAATTCAGCCAAATCCTTTTGAGTTTTTATACCTTTGGCAAGTTCTTTGCCTAAGGCTTCAAGTTCTTTTCTATTTTTCATAATGTACCTACTTTAACAAATTTCAATTAAAGCAGATACACAGATTTATTTACAGTGCTCCAAAAAACCTAAAAGCTGTTTATCTTTATCAATCGGAGTCAGAGTCATTGACAATCATTATTGATATAGTTGTTGATTATAATCAAGTTACAATATGTTACTAAATTCTATAAGAAAGGCTTCTTCAGTATGAAATACAGTTGTAATTAAATTTTTATTTTGAAGGATTTTCCTTTAAGAGTAGAATCCAAGCCATTACTTAAATAATGGCAATTAAAAAAATTTAAGATTAGAAGTTATGCAATCAACAGAAGATGAAAAATTAAAATTTTTGTATGCTGCTTTGAAGGAAGCGCAGGATAATGTTCGGAATTATGACACCAAAGCACAGATTGTCAGCATCGGCTATCTTTTTACCATCGGTGCTATCAGCAAAGTCCAAACTCAATCATTATTCAATGCACCGCTTGATATCATCATGATGTGGGCAATTATCATTTTTCCTCTGATACTTTTTGCTGCGGTTCTCTATCCGACTCGTAAAATGGCTCCCAGTGTTAAAAGAGGAAGAAAAGCAGTGAAAGCCCTGTTTTATTTTCATCCTTCTGAAGTTGTGTCAGTTGATGAATATGTAAATCAGCTGGATGAAGTTGATATCGAACAGGAGCTGAGCTACGAGTTATTCAAAGTTTCGGTGCTTCGCGACTTAAAAAGAGTTCGGTTTTTAAGAGCTTTATTCTTTGCTAGTCTCGGTTTGATTTTCCTTTTTATCAAACAAATATCTCCCTATTTAATAAACTTTTCTTAAGTATTTCTACACAGTTGTTTAGGCATTGATTAAATAAATCAGAGTGAATTTTTCTTAAATATTTTTGAAAATACTTGTCTTTTTAAAAACAAGTGCTACAATTTTAGCATTATGCTAATTTTGTAGCACTTTATGAAAAAAGATAAATTAAAAAAACTCAGTCGCCGCGAACGGCAAATCATGGACATCGTTTATCAACAAAGCGAGGTTTCTGCCCAAGATATTCTTAAACATATTCCAGACCCCCCAAGTTACTCCGCAATTCGGGCAATGTTGACACGATTAGTGAATAAAGAGGTTTTGGAATTTCGCCAAGATGGAGCAAGATATTTGTATTCACCGGTTATTGAAACTGAAGATGCAAAACACGATGCTCTATCAGGGTTGTTAAAAACATTTTTTAATAACTCTCCGGCTGCTGCCGTTTCTGCATTACTAGGAATGGAAAAGAAAAGCATGAGTACTGATGAACTTGAGAAAATCTCAGATCTGATAGAACAAGCAAAGAGGGAGGGGAGGTGATATGGAAAATTGGATGACAGCAAACATTAATTTAATTTTATTAATTGGAAAAATGCTCATTCCGGTATTAATGGTTTTATTAATTGTAAAAATGAATTTTCGGTTACCGGCGTGGTTTAAAGCATTATTGTGGCAGATAAGCTTTATCATTGTGTTGATAATTCCGGTTTTAAATTACTACTCTTTTATCAATTTACCCTTATTGTCTGAGATAAAATATGACTCGCCGGCGATTGATTTGCAAAATGAACAGCTTAAACACTTGCAGATAACTTCCGACAAGTTTGAAACTGTTAAGCCAACATATAATTTTATTTTCATCGCATACGCTTTAATAACTATGTAGCTTATTCTGCAATTTGCCAGACAGACATTGCAGTTAAGAGTTTTACGCAAGAAATCATTTCAAATCACCGACTAGAGCGTCATTCAGTTTTTTGAATCTATTTGCCAAACACATGATATAAAAAGCACTCCTTTACTTCTCCAGAGTAAAGAAATTGACTCTCCGATGACTTGGGGAGTTATGAATCCAATAATCATGATACCGGCAAAACAAACATCTTTTGTAAAAACCCGTTTAGCTTTGGCACATGAACTGTTTCATGTTCGCAGAACAGATTGGCTTTGGATGCAACTCAGCAAACTGACATGTTGTTTCTTTTGGTTCAACCCTTTGCTATGGTATTTCAGAAAACAAACATTGGAACACTTTGAACAAGCCTGTGATGAGAGTGTTATTAACACAGGTGTGTTGCCTTCTGATTATGCAGGTGCGTTGATGTATTTTCATCAAAGCAAACCCCAATACCACACCACTGCAATGGCTGCTCAAAGCCAACTATATAAACGCTTAACAAAAATATTAACAAACTCCAGGAGAAATGATATGAAACTATGGCAAACAACATTATTTGTTTTAACGCTGAATTTATTATTTATCACCATTGGTTGTAGCCGAGTGACTGCAGCAACTAAGAGCGAAAATAATTCTGAACTCACAAGTGTAAAAGCTCCTTTACCGAATAAACCTGTAACACCTGTTAGTCCCCTAGATGAAGAGGGAAAGCCGTAAGCACCTGATTTTCCCAAAGCTCCAAAAGCACCTTCTATTCATGAAGGGATTATTAGTAAAGAAGAGCTTGAAATACTGACGGAGGAACAGCTACTTGGAGCTGAAAAAGCTTTAATAGCAGCAGAGCAACAACTGAAGAACTTCAAAATGCTTGATTTAAAACAGATTGAGAAGCAACTCGTCAAATCAATTGATCAACTAGATGTAGAGAAGCTTGGTGTGCTTGAGAGTCTTGAATTGCAACTATTAGAACTTAAGGAGGTAAAAGAGTTTGAAAAACTATCAAAAGAAGAAAGAGAAGAAATATCTAAGGAGTTGGAGCTAGTTAAAAAGCAAGCAGTAAAAGATATGGAGAAAGCTAAGCTGGAAATTGTGGAGGCGAAAAAACAAATAGCAATGGAATTAAAAAATATAGATATGGGAGCCATCGAAAAACAACTTAAACAGGAAAGAGAGGAAATTTTGAGAGCCCGAGAACAGATTCAAAAGCAAAGGGAAGAATTCAGAAAACAGTAATTATTATTTAGAAAATATAAAAAGTCCTGTCTTAGTATAAAACTAGACAGGGTTTTTTTATGAGTTCAACACTGCTTGAATTGACTTTTTAGCAGCATCAAAGCTGAAATAGTTTTCAACATTTTTTAAGCCGCCCTCTGAAATGGTGTTCCAGAGGTTTTCATCCTGATACAGACGGACAACTTGATTGGAAAATTCTTCAGGAGTTTCAGCCTTTAGGACATCAACCCCTTCTTGTGTGTACATGCCTTCGACAGCAACTTTAGTACCAACGACAGGTTGGCCATAACTCATGCTCATGTTGACTTTACCTTTGACACCGGCACCGTAACGAAGCGGAGCTACGGCAATACGAATGTCATCCATAAACGGTTCAATATCTTCGACAAATCCATGATAGATGATATTGTCCGACGCAAGATTCTGGATTTCTTTGGGAGCTCTTGAGCCAATAATGTGAAATTTGATTTCAGGAAGTTGTTTGATAATCAAAGGAAATATTTTTTCAACAAACCATAAAACCGCATCCACATTCGGGGTGTGTTGATAACCACCGATAAACATAATGTCCTTTCTAGTAGAATAGGGTTTGCGACATCCGTATATTTCATGGATATTGGTCAAAACCTTGACATCGCTCTGAGGGATTTCATCTCCAAGAACTTCAACTTCATACGGACTCACCACTAATGTAACATCACAGGCTTTAGCAACATCGAGTTCTTTTTCACGAGTTTTTTCAGCCATCGAAGCCAGTTTTTTATCATTGGAAATCTCAGACATTCGTCGTTCACGGACATAATGTAAATCAACAGTATCAAAAATAATTTGAGCTTTTGGACAGTATTCTCGAATAAATGGCATGACTTGTTCAGCAACATAATAACGGCTCAGGATAACCGCATCAAGATACTTTCCTTTATCTTTTAGATAGTCAACAGGATTGGTGATATGTGGGGTGTAAATGCACTCAACACCGAGTTGTTGTAACTCTTCAGTGTACCTGTCATTATGACTGAGATTCTCAGGCATGAAAATCACATGATAACCTAATTCTTTTAGAATAATAATCAGATTCATCATCCGTAATGAACCCGAATCCTGATCCGGTGTTGGTGTGCAAGCATCAAAAATTAAAATTCTTTTTGGTTGTCCGTGTATTCGGCACAACTCTATATCACTACCTGATTTTTGTTGCAATGCGAGTTGATTTGCCCATTTTTGTTTGAATTTTTCCTGATTGACAACTTGATACTTTTTAACTCCTTGAGTTAAATCAGTTCCTGATGAAATTCCTTCAAAATGTGTCACAACAGAAGCCGGTTGATAATAAACTTTTTTCCCAATATTTCTAACAGCAAATGCTAAATCAGTGTCTTCGTAATAGGCCGGTTTGTATCTTTCATCAAATCGTCCAAGTTCTTCAAAGAGTTCTTTTGAAATAAGAATGCTGGCACCGGAACAGTAATCAACCTCACGCACATGGTTATATTGCGGTTCTTCAGGATTGCCGAGTCTGCCATAATTCCAACCACAGGCATCTGAAAAAATAATTCCACCGGCTTCTTGGAGTTGATTGTTTGGATATATCAGTTTGCTACCAACCAAACCGGCATCCGGATAATCCTCAAAAACATTAATGAGTGAATCCAGCCATAAGTCATAAACAACGGTATCATTGTTCAAGAATAACAGGTATCTTCCCTTTGCAAGTTTCGCACCTGTGTTACAGGATTCAATAAATCCACCATTTTGTTTCTGGCGGTGATAATGAATTCCTGAAATCATTTTTATCTGATTTTCAGTATCATCTGTTGAACAATCATCAATGACAATCACTTCAAACTCAGTTTTCTCACTCATTTCGGAAATAGACTTTAAGCATTGATAGGTGTGTTCAAAATGATTGTAAACAGGAATAATGATTGAAACAAAAGGCTGTCTGTTTGTTTTAATCTCGAATGCTTTATAGTCATTACTGATTTTGACAGGAGCTGTTTTTTTGATTTCTGGATGATAATTTGAAACTCTTCCTTTAATGAGTTTAAAGGTTCTGCCAACTCCACGAGTTTTCAAACTACGAAACAATCTTGTGGGCAAAGACCTCAGCTGAGTCCATCTGAATTTTAGTGCATTGCGTTTATGGCGTGCCCAGGTGGTGAATCTTCTCATAGGTTTTGTTACCCTCCAGGAACGACTTTGATAAACAGATTGTAGTTCGTTAAACAGGGTTTGCTTTGCAATAATCTCATTCTCAAAATTATAATTTAATTTTTCATACTCACTATTTAAATTATTAATTTCATCTTCAAGTCTGTTGGTTTCTTTTTTTAGAACTTGATTAATGTGAGCAATTTCATTGTTTAAACGACTTGTTTCTTTATTAAGAGTATTTTTAATTTTTTTGACTTCTTGTCTCTCTAGCTCGATGTTTTTTTCAGCTTTTTTTAGTTCCTTTGTGAGGTTTTTCGCCCAGACAGTGCGTTCTTCTAAATAATCTGTTGTATCAGCAAGTTCTGTTTTAAGTTGTAGATTTTTTGTATTTAAATTTTGCAATTGAGTTGCCCAGATTTTTAAATCTGGTTGTGATTCATTTAATTTGTATGAACACACTTTGTGTTTAGAGAATAATTTCTTGAAGGAGCTAATCTGTTCTTCAAAACTTGGGAAATTTTTGGTTTTAAGGTTTTCTCTGATTTTAAGTATATGTTCAGGGTTTGATTTGAGTTGAATAATTTTTTCGACAAATGAATTGGAATTATTCTCACAAATAAAGCCGGTGACATTATTTTCAATTCTTTCTTTCAGAGCTCCAAAATCTGTGCTTAGCGTGCAAATCCCGGCTTGTTGGAGTTCTGTTAAAGTGTAGTTGTACGTTTCAGAGGTCTGAGACGTAATCAGTGCAATATCCGGTTGGTATTTCTCAAGTAAATGTTGCAAATCACTCTGGTTATAATCCATGACGACAGAAATAGATTTGTTACTAAGATATTTTTTTCCCTCATTACCGGCCCCCAAAAAAACAAATCGGAAACTATTGTTTAATTGTTCCATAATGTCTTCGAGGAGCATTTGTCCTTTTGGAGGATTGATTCTACCAAGTACCAATATGCGAAAAGATTTATATTTTTTGTTATATGATATTGGTATTAAACTTTTTGAAGCGTGAGGGATAACATGAATTTCTTTTGTTAGTTGAACATCAATTTTTTTAAGATTGTTTTTTACTGACTCACTTGGAGCAACTAATGTGATTTTTTTTCTTTCAAAGATTCCATGTAGGTGTTCTTTCCAGCTTTGATAGGTCTCTTTACTAATTTCTCCGAAAGGTTCACTCGCAGTGTTTAACAATGCGGTATCAATATCAACTGAGGTTAGTATGTCGTTTTCCAGATTTGCAATTAAACTCGGCCATGAAGGAAAGTAATCATGAAAGATTTTTACAGTTGGAATTGGGGTTTGCAGACACTCCATACTGTGCCCGATAAGGCTAGAAACCATGATTTGCTGAACTTGAAACTCGTCAAGAATTTTATCTAGAATATTTTTGTATTCCTCATGAACTATAGATGTTGCTTTAATCGGAGATTGTAATTCATAGTTCCTTATCGTTATTCCGGAGTCGTTCCCATAATGGAGCTGAAGTTTTTCTCCGTGTCGATTCCGGTAAAGTTCGCCATAGGAAGCTAAAACAATGTGATTGTATTCAGTTTCGTGAGCACAATAATCATTAATCCATTTTGAGACGCCTCCACCCCATGACATTGAGATGTGCAACATAACAGGTTTTTTATCCAAAATAGGGTAACCAAGAAGTTTGTTTTCCACTTCCGGATAATTTTTTAGCCTCCACTGTAATGCTGCAAGAGGGTGAGCGGGTAGCGGTCGTTGGTCTCCTATATCAATTTTGTCGGTTAATTTAACGTTTTTGTCATTGTGACTTTGAACCAACAAATTGCTACAAACTTTATATTGAATAGAATCCAGTTGTTCTAGAACAGAGTGATTACGAACAATAAAGCACTCTGTATTTATTTCTTCACAAAAAAGAGTGCTTGGTGTTTGTAACAAATAAATCAAATTATCAAGTTGTTCAACAGATCCGTTAAATACATCGCCGCCTTGGAGGGGTGACAAACGATTAACTTTACAACTTTGTGCTGAGCAAAGTAGAGTATTGAGTTCTGTGACAATAGTTGCCATCAGTCTTTCAAACCAAAAAGCAGGCAACTTCGCCTTTGCATTTAATATGATAATTGGTGAATAATGATCAGTATTAGCAATGATTTTCTGGCGAAGGTCATCGTTAAACTCTTTTTCCTCAAATTGAATGCTTCGGCACTCTTTGATAATTGAGCTTGAAAGCTGAAATTCATTATCAGTGTTAAAAACAGCTAAATAGGGTTTGATTTTTTGCATTGGCGGATTATAGCAAATCAATTCTGGGCTGAATTAATGTTTCAAAAATATTTCATAAATAAAATACGTTTTGGGAAACATTGACAAGGGTCAAAATCTCGTCATTCTAGGGCGTTTTACCAATGTGCAGAATGAATAGGTGTGTTAGTATGACAGTGAGGCGAGTTGAGAGTTGTGCTTTGCCTATTGTTCAGGAGAGGTTTTTAAATAATTAAATATGAAAAAAGAATCCGTTCCCTATATTAGCGTTTTTCTTATCTGTATGGTTTTGTGGTTGATGTTGACGGCAACATTTGCAACTGATGAGTTGGTTAGTGGTTTCGTAATTGCAGTTGTTGTCAGTGTGATTACCGCACCAAGAATGCAGATACTTAATGGTTTAAGATTGCATTTGGGGGTTTTCCCTGGTGTAGTTGCTTATTTGTTTTATTTCTTGTATGCGCTGTTAAAAGCCAATTTGGATTTGGCAAAGAGAGTGCTTTCAAGGAATATGCATATCCACCCGCAAATGGTGGAAATCAAAACGAGCATGCAGTCTGACTTAGGAAAACTGTTTTTGGCGAACAGCATCACTTTGACTCCCGGGACACTGACCGTTGATGTTAGTGATGATAAGTTATTGGTTCACTGGATTGATTGTCCCGAAGGCGTGGATATGGAAAAAATTACCGGTGAAATCATTGGTCAGTTTGAAAAATATCTCAAGAGGTTTGTGAAATGATGGTGCTACAGATAATTGCTTTCACTTTGATAGCCATGGCGGCATCATTCGTTTTACTTAGACTGGTCTTTGGCCCAACAACAGAAGATCGAATCGTAAGTGCTGATGCTTTGGCTCTGATTGCGACAGTAGTTTTGCTTTGCTTGTCGATGTTTTTCGAAAGTTCTCTCTATTTGGACATCGCTTTAGTGTATTCGGTTTTGTCTTTTGTGGGAATCGTTGCTTTGGCTAAGGTTCTTGAGTCAAAAGAAAGCTCCGCTGAAAAAGAGGATAAAAAGTCATGATGAATTTGATTGGTAATGTCTTCTTGTTGATAGGAGCGATTTTTATTTTGTTAGGTGCAGTCGGATTGCTGAGAATGCCGGATGTTTATAACCGAATTCAGGTTGGGACCAAAGCTGTGACTCTGGGAACAATCGGTGTGGTGGTTGGAATTATTTTCATTCATCCTCAATGGTGGAGTAAATTGCTGGTAATCCTTGGATTTGTCTTGTTAACCAGTCCTGTGAGTTCATCGGCAATCAGCAGAGCTTTTTATCGAAGTGGGACTAAAGTTTGGCATAAGAAAAGATTGGCGAAAACGAAGCCGGAACAAAAAGGGAGGTCAAAAGAATGATTTGGGTTGTGGCGTTGATTGTATTTATCATGCTTGTGGCTGCGGTCATGGTATTGTTTGTTCCGAATATGATAGCAGCGGTTGTAGCGACTTCGGTAGTATCTTTGGCTTTGACTGCAATCTTTGCGATTGTAAAAGCTCCGGATGTGGCAATGACGGAAGCAGCCATTGGGGCAGGACTTGGAAGTTTGATTTTGGCATTAGGTTTAAAACGATTGGGCTTCAACCAAACCGATGACTCTCATGGAGAAGAAAATGACTAAATACACATCATTACTTTTTATTGCCGGTTTGAGTTTTCTGCTATTTGTTATTGTTGGCTATTTGCCAATCGCTGAAAATCCAATGATTGCCGGAAAAGCGATTTTGGGTTCTGCACAACAAGAAGTGGGTTCTGCCAATATTGTGACATCGGTTGTTTTAGCCTATCGGGGTTTGGATACTTTAGGTGAGTTGTCGATATTGTTTGCTGCTGCTTCAGTTGTTGGGTTGTTGTTAGGGAAAAGTTATTCAGCTGATTCTGTTAGGACACAAAAGTCTGGGCAAGCAAAAGAGTACAAGCAGTTTGTTGTTCTTCAATCATTGGATTTGATTTTTCCGATGTTGTTAGTGGTTGGAATGTACATTATTATCCATGGACATTTGACTCCCGGTGGTGGCTTTCAGGGAGGAGTTTTGTTGGCCGTTGCATTCTCTATGAGGTCGATTGTAAAACCAAGTGGAGAAAAAACAGACCATTATCCAATCACACTCATCGAAGGATTTGCGGGGTTCAGTTTTATTTTAATTGGAGTTTTGGCTTTGATTACTGATGGAAATTTTTTGCAACCGCTTCTTGGCAAAGGCGAGTTTGGTAGTCTTTGGTCAGCTGGAACTCTTCCGTTACTTTATTTGGCAGTCGGTTTAAAAGTGGGTGCTGAACTTGCAGGTTTGCTCTTTGAGCTCAATGGCGAGGAGGAAAGAGCATGATGTCGATTGAAGTTACAATTGAAAACATATTGTATTTTGGAGCCATTTCTCTGAGTCTGATTGGTTTGTTTGGTATGATGATGTTGCAAAATGTCTTTCGTATTTTGCTGTCTTTGGTTCTTCTGGAAGCAGGAGCTAATTTATTGTTGGTGTTATCAGGAGTTCGCATCGGCGGTGTGGCACCGATTGTTACGGATGGAATGTCAGCCGGTGTTGTTATGAATGACCCTGTTCCTCAGGCGTTGGTTTTAACAGCAATTGTTATCGGAGTGGGCGTTCAGGCTTTGGCTCTGGCTTTGATTTTCAGAGTGAAAAGAAATTATGGAACACTGGATTTGCGAAAAATTCGTGAAAAACTTGAAAAAGACATTGCTGTTTCCAACGAGGTTTCAGCTCCCGGCAGTTATCAAGCTCCTGAGAAACTAACCGAAAGCACAGGAGTAGGGCAATGAATAAAATGATTTTACTTATTGCTTTGCCATTGTTGGCAGCGTTCTTAATTCCTGTGGTTGCAAGATTTTCAACAACGGTTTCTCGTTTGCTAGGTCCTGCGGTTTTAGCATTTGTATTGGTCTTTGTTGCCTTGCAATGGAGTGTGGTAGGCAGAGACAGTTTCGCAATCTTTATAGGAGGCTTTTTACCTCCGGTTGGAATCGTTTTCTATGTTGATCATTTCAGCCTGATGTTTTCGGCGATAATTGCTGCCATGTTGTTAGTAGTTTGGCCTTGGGGGCAATATACGCCAGTTAGACAACAATCACTTTATATGCTTTTGGCAGCGTCTTCATTTGGTTTGGTTCTGAGTTCTGATTTGTTCAATTTATATGTGTTCTATGAGCTACTTGCAGTTGCGACGTATGGCTTGGTTGCCAATCAATCTCACAAAGCAGCACCGGCAGCGGCATTGAGATATCTTTTTGTTAGTTGTGCCGGTTCGGTGATGTTATTGATTGGAATTGCAATAATTTATACGATAACAGGCACTTTGAATATTGCTCATTTGGCAACTATGATTGGGAAACTTCATGGTTTAGCCGGTTTATCAGCATTTATCCTGATTGCAGTTGGTGCGGGTGTAAAAGCAGAGATGTTTCCAGTGAATTCATGGGTCCCTGAAGTGTATGGAACGTCATCCAAATCATTGTCAGCATTGCTTGCAGGATTGATTTCCAAATTAGCTGTCGTTTTGATTCTACGGGTCTCGCTCATGTTATTCCAAGTCGACGTAGCGTTGGATTTGTTATTGATTGTTGGCATTTTGGGTGTGCTCAGTGGTGAAATGGTTGCCTGGCGAGCGAAAGATGTGACACGTATGTTGTCGTTTTCGTCAATTGCTCAACTTGGTTTGATTTTTGTAGCGCTTTCATTATCCGGAACAATTGGTCTTTGGTTGGCAGTTGGTTTGATGCTGCATCATTTGTTGGTGAAAGGAGGTTTATTTTTACTTGCAGATTCGATGCACGGCTCATTTAGTACACTTAAAGGCTTGGCTCGAAAATCTCCGATACTGGGAGCTGTGTTTTTGATATTTATTTTTTCGCTACTCGGAATTCCGCCATTTCCGGGATTTTGGATTAAGTTAATGTTGGTTATCAATCTGGCTCAACAGGGTGATGTTTTATACCAACTTGCCATCGGCGTTGTGTTGTTTGCTACCGTTATAGAGGCATCCTATTTGTTTAAACTGGTGCGGATTATATATCAGAAGGGTGATGAGAATATCATCGAACCTCATCAAACATCAACTTCTGGTATGAATTTGCTGTATGCCAAATTTTTTGCTTTGATAGTTGTCGTATCAATGCCCTTTGTTTCACCTATATCGGATCGGTTGAAAGATATGTCCAGACAGTCGGTTAATGTAGAAAATTATATCGAAACTATTATGGATCAACCAAAATCAGGAGGTCAGTCATGAGTCTTCTTGATAAATTGTTGATTGTTTCCGGTTTGGCTTTTATCGCTATTACAGCATTACGAAATTATCGTATCAACGACAAGTTATCGCCGCTGTGGTATTTGTCATTGACTCTCATACTGATATTGATGTCAGGAGTTGCTTATGAGAATACAACTATTGTTTCTGGGTTTCAGTACCAAATATTAGGATTTAAATTAAGCTGGCAATTTGATTCGCTTTCATGGTTTTTTGCAATTATTACGATTGTTGCTGCTTTGGCGTCATCAATTTTTATGTCCGGTGATTGGGCAAGATATTATCGTGAAAAAGGCGGGAATTATGGAATGTTGCAAGTTGCTTTAATCGCCAATGTTTTGAGCATGTTCCTGTTGCTTGCCAGCAGTGATTTACTCACTCTTTTCATCGGTTGGGAGTTTGTCAGTTGGGCGAGTTTCTTCATGATGATTTTGCGTCCAACAAGCGAAGCCAAAAAAGCGGCTGTTAAATATGCGATTTATGCAATGACCGGAGCTATGGCCTTGTTGGCAGCGATGGTGGTGATTTATACCGCAGGCGGATCGTTTGAGTTTAAAGCGGTTTATATTGCTTTTCAAGGCGTAAGCTTTTTAGGACAAGTGATTTTGGTTGTACTATTGTTTGTAGGCTTTGCAATTAAAATGGGTTTGTTGCCATTTCATCTTTGGCAAGCGATTGCTTACGCCGAAACCCCAGGGCCAGGAGCGGCATTTTTAGGAGCGATTTCTTCACGTATGGGGTTATTTGCGATTGTTCTGGTTATTATTAAACTCGTTGGCTTGTCTAATCTGGCAGAAATGAAATTTGGTGCAGATTCTATCAATATGCAAAATATCATTGCCTGGATTGCTGCACTCACAACAATTATTCCGACTTACATTGCATTACAGCAACATGATGCGAAAAGGTTGCTGGCATGGCATGGTGTTGGACAAGGTGGATATATGTTGTTGGGTATCATGATGTTTGACAGCATTGGAAGTGCTGGTGGTCTGATGCATGTTCTCAATCACGCTTCTTATCAAGCAGCATTGTTCTTAACTGTTGTGGCTGTGGTTTATCGAACCGGAACTTCTGATTTGAACAGATTGGGTGGTTTGGTGACTCAAATGCCATTGAGTTTTCTGGTAATGTTGATTGGTATTATTGGACTGGCTGGTTTACCACCAATGAATGGTTTTGTTTCCAAGTGGATGGTTTATCGTTCACTTTTAGTCAATGGTCAGCCATTGTTATTTGTGGCAGCTGTTTTAGGAACTTTAGGAACTATTCTTTCAGTCTATAAGCTCATCCATAATACATTTTTGGGACAATTACGAATGGAACATCGAGAAGTTCGGGAAGCTCCCTGGAGCATGATGGCTCCAATGTTGGGTCTTTCGGTGATTGTTTTCATTACCGGGTTTATGCCGGGCTTGATAATGCCTTGGATTGCTTCGGTACAAGAATCTATTGGATTGCCGGCTGTTGAATATACACTTGGTGGAATCGTTTTTGCTAAAGGTGGTTTAGACATGATTTGGGTGAGCGGAATTCTGTTTTACGGTTTTGCTGTTGGAGCTGTCATTTTCTATCTTCTTGGAGGGAAGTCCAAGCGAGTTCATCAATTTGACAATTATGCTGGAGGACATTTCCTGAGTTCAGATGTGCGTTATCACTATTCGAATAATTTTTACCCGGGTTTGATGCACTTAATTGGTACATGGTATCGGGGAAGTTTTAAATGGTTCGAAGGTGTTTTAGTCTCAATTGTCAGCTTTATCTCCGCTTTATTTGAGAATATGTACCGAAGTCGTCAACCGGTGATTTTGTTGGTTGCAGTTGTATTGGCAGGGTTGTATGTGGTGTATAAAAACTATGCAGGAGTTGTATCATGAATTATTCTGAACTCTTGGCGGAATTATTGTTAATGCCTTTGGTTGCATTTGTTGTTGGTTTGCTGATGGTTTTAATGATGAGAAAAATTTCAGCTCGCTTGCAACGTCGGATTGGTCCTCCATTCTTTCAACCGATTTATGACATTATCAAACTGTATGGAAAAGATACACAAATTTCGCACGGTTTGATTCACGATATTGGCATCGTCATGGCTGTTGGTGGTTATATTGGTGCTGAGTTGCTGTTACCGGTTCCGGGTATGGATGGAATCGCTGATAAAGGTGGAATTATTACTTTGTCTTACTTCTTGATGATTCCATCACTTGGAATGGCATTGGGCGTAGGACAATGTGCTAATCCCAATGGCTCGATTGGTATTTCGCGTGCGTTAACAGCGATGCTGGCGTATGACATTCCATTTATTTTAATCGTTTTCGGAGCTGCATGGCACTATGAGAGTACTAGTTTGGTTGGTATGCTTGAATATCAACAAACCCATCAATGGGGAATTGTAGAAATGCCTCTGCTGGCAATTGCCGGATTGTTTGCTTTGCAAGGAATGCTCGGCAAACAGCCATTTGAAATTTACATTGCACCAGCCGAAATAGCCACCGGACCAATGGTTGAAATGAGTGGAAAATATATGGGTGGTTTGTTTGTTATGCAATCATTCCAACTTTATACAGCCGGCGTTTTATATGCATCGCTGTTTCTTGGCGGTGGCACCACATGGCTGGAACTTTTACCAAAAGCCTTTTTTGTTGTTGCCATACCGATGAGCATTGCTTTTATGTTTCCAAGATATAAAACAGAGGATGTTGTGCGACTCATGTGGAAATGGCCTGTAATGCTGGCATTGATTAGTCTGGCTTTCATATTGTAGAAAAAAGATGAAAAAAGAATTGAAAATAAAGGAAAAAGCAACAGAGAGAACCAATCCTCTGGCTCGGGTTTTTGACGATTTTATTAGTTTTTGTCAGTCAAAATCACTCTTTATGTTGCATTACTGCACCGGCTGTGGAGCAATTGAATTACCTCCGGCGATGACTTCTCGTTTTGACATGGAAAGATTGGGAATTCAGCCAATGGTCACCCCAAGACAAGCGGACATTCTGTTGATTACCGGTTATGTTTCTGTCAAAACCTTGAAACGAGTGATTCTCACTTATGAGCAAATGCAGTCGCCAAAATATGTGATAGGAATTTGTTCATGTACCGTCAATGGCGGAATGTACTGGCAAAGTTATGCTACTGCCAAAAAACTCAATGAGTATTTGCCGGTTGATGTTTATATCGCCGGATGTATGCCACGCCCGGAAGCGGTGATTGAAGGATTGAAACGCCTGAAAAACAATATCAAGAATGATCGCAAAGAGCAAAAAGGTAGTGCATGGAAAGACTACTTCCGCCGATATGATTATTATTTAGGAAACCAACAGCACTTGTTTGGTGATGACTGGCAAACACCGACGGATATTATTGCTGAGGCAAAACTATACGGACTAGAAACGAAAGAAACCTATGGCAAACATACCGATCAGTTGCTGAAAATTCAGAAACCACTCTTGCCCCAAGAAATGAAAATTAGGATGAAGCCATGAACAAGCATAAATCCATTGATGAAATTTTGAAAAAGGTAAACGATGTCAAAATTCTGCATAAAAGAGAACGCAGAATTCGTGTGGATGTGACTGCCGATTCGTTAACAACGGTATTGGAGTTGCTAAAAGGTCAGGCATCTTTTGTGCACTTATCTGCTATCAGCTGTGTGGACTGGATTGATGATGGTGAGTTTGAACTGGTTTATCATGTTTGGTCTTATGAAGAAAACTGCTTAGTTTCTGTGCATACCCGCATCGACAGGGAAAAAGCCAAGTTTGTTTCGGTTTATGACCTTTATAAGCCCGCTGATTTTTTTGAAAGGGATATTTATGAAATGTATGGCGTGTTTTTCATCGGTAGTCCCAGAATGGAAAAGTTTATTCTCACCGAATGGCATGGGGTTCCTCCAATGCTGAAAGATTTTGATTCCGAAAGTTATGTGCAAAACACCTTCAACTGGACGGAATATAACCCTGACTGGTTGCAAGAGTTGGAACAGCAAGGCGGAGGAATTGCGATTAAGCCGGAAGAAATTCGTTTATCCGGAGAATTACAT
This sequence comes from Gammaproteobacteria bacterium, assembly GCA_041395445.1. NCBI lineage: Bacteria > Pseudomonadati > Pseudomonadota > Gammaproteobacteria > Gammaproteobacteria bacterium. The sequence continues at coordinate 344,783 of JAWLAO010000003.1, forward strand.
AATATGTCCACACATCGCGAAAGAGACAAGAAAAAACAGCAAGACAATGTCAAGGGGTGGAAATCATGAGACCGGAAAATTATCAGGCTGTTCAGTTGGGTGACAGTAACGAATATGAAATTTTCATTGGGCCGAATCATCCCGGAATAGAAGGAAACTACGCATTCAGATTATTGCTTGATGGCGATACTATTGTAAAAGGTACCGCCGATGCCGGTTATCTTCATCGAGGTTTTGAAAAACTCATGGAAGGTCGATTATGGATTCAAAATCTGGCATTGGTTCCGAGGATTTGTGTTCCCGATCCGGCTCCGATGGAAGTGGTTTATTCCATGGCAGTTGAAGAAATTATGGGTATAGAAGCTCCCAGAAGAGCGCAATGGATTCGGGTGATGCAATTGGAATTATCTCGCGTTGCGGCTCATTTATTCACATTTGGTGGTCATGCGGCGACGACCGGAATGTACACACCGATGTTCTGGGGTGTGGCGGATCGTGATTTGGTTTTGGATTTGTTTGAAGAATTTACCGGTGGTCGAGTTTATAGCATTTACAACATTCCCGGTGGAGTGCGTCGTGAGTTGCCTGATGGATTTTTACAAAAACTAAGTAACTTGCTGGATTACCTCGAGTCTCGTCAGAACGATTATGATAACTTGTTGTTTACCAATCAGGTTTTTGTCAAAAGAGCCAAAAATACAGGAATATTGAGCAAAAAAGAGGCTTTGGAACTCGGTGTAACGGGACCAAATTTGAGAGCCTGTGGTTTGGAGTTCGATATTCGTAAAGATGACCCGTACCTGGTTTATGACGAGCTTGATTTTGAAATACCAACACAACAACATGGAGATGCATACTCACGAATTTTGGTGAGACGGGATGAACTGTTTCAAAGTATCAAAATTCTTCGTCAGGTGATTGAAAAACTGCCGAGTATTGATGGCCCTATCCGAACCGCAATTCCAAATCCATTATCCTGGAATGTTAAATCGGGAGAGGCTTATGCAAGAGTGGAATCATCCAAAGGAGAATTGGCATATTATGTTGTTTCCAACGGAAAAGATAAGCCATATCGGGTTCATGTTCGAGGGCCATCATCTATGCATGCGGTTCAAACACTGGAACATTTGGCAAAAGGAGCTCGGTTGGAAGACGTTGCACAAATCATGTTTTCTCTGGATGCATGTCCACCGGAGGTTGACAGATAATGAAAAAAATAGAATACAAAGACAAAGGCAGCATATTAAATCCTTTAAAAAATTTACAGTTTTTTGCCCGTAAGCCAATTACTGAAAAACTACAACCCCGACCGGCAAGTGCCAGTTATCGAGGTTTTCATATCAATGATATGGACAAATGCATTGGATGCAGCTCTTGTCAAAAAATTTGTGACAATGCCGCTATCACAATGGTTGAAGTTCCATCCATCAAAGAAGACGCCAGCAAAGGTATTCGTAATTTACGTCCGGCAATTGATTATGGTCGTTGTTGCTGGTGTGCTTTGTGTGTTGATATTTGTCCGACCAGTGCCATAGAGCTATCCCGAGAGTATGTTCATACCTGTGACGGAGATGAGACAGATAGCTATTTTGTGTTTCCACAGGAAAGCGGTATTCATGGGCTAAATTTTGAAAAAGGCTGGACCAAAACCAAAGACAGCGATTTGCTCGACAGAGAACGTCGTCCGATGCAGGAGATGAAGCCCGAAGACCGAATTGATAGTTTTGATGAAATTGTTGATGGCTTCACCATGGGAATGGCGGTTGAAGAAGCATCAAGATGTGTGGATTGTGGTTTATGTGAAGATGCTTGCCCGGCACACATGCATGCTCCGAATTATATTCGTTCGATTTATGAAGGAAATCTGGAGCAAGCGGTTGAATGGATGTATGAAACTAACCCTTTTTCACATGTTTGCGGAAGAGTTTGTACACATATTTGTGAATCCGCCTGTTCATTAGGCCGGGTTGGAGAAGATGGAGTGAAAACCTCACAACCCATAGCAATTCGTTGGTTAAAACGCTTTGCAATGGATCATGTTCCCAAAACCAAAATCAAGCAAATTGCCAAAAAAGGTAAAGCTACGAAAAAATCAGGTAAACGAGTTGCGATTATCGGTGCAGGACCTTCGGGTTTAACAACCGCTTTTGATTTGGCAAAAAAGGGTCATAAAGTTACTGTGTACGAAGCTCAACCGAAAGGTGGCGGAATGGTTCGATATGGCATACCCAATTACAGGCTTCCTGAAGACCGCCTGGATCAGGATATTGAAGTGATTCAATCGGTTGGCGTTGATATTCAGTACAATGTTCAAATCGGCAAAGATATCACTATGCAACTACTACAAAAAGAAAATGATGCTGTGGTTTTGGCAATTGGCTTGCAAAATGGTCGCTCCACACGAATTCCCGGAAGTGACAATAAAAATGTCAAAAAGGCTGTTGACTTGTTAAGAATGATTCCAAAAGGTGAAGAATTTGAAATTCCTCAATCAGCAGTTGTGATTGGTGGTGGTAATGTGGCGATGGATATTGCGCGTTCTCTGGCTCGTTTACAAAAGCAAAAATTCGGCAAAGTCGGAATTACTGTTTCAGCTTTGGAAACCTTGGGTAAAAACTTTTTGGCAGACGATGAGGAAGTCAAAGAGTCCAAAGAAGAAGACATAACCATTTTGGATGCCAGAGGACCTGTGCAATGTGTTGTTGATAAAAATGGTAAACTCACAGGTTTAGAAACAGTCAAAGTGGTTTCTATTTTCGATGAGAAAGGTCGTTTTGCTCCTAAATACGATGATTCTGACAAACAATTTCATGAAGCAGAAATGGTTGTGGAAGCCATAGGTCAAATGGCTGACATTTCGGTACTTGGCGAAGAGTTGACTGAAGAACTGGAATGGAATCGGGGACGGATTCAGGTTGATGAAAATGGTTCAACATCTGTAGATTGGTTATGGTCAGCAGGCGACATGGTCAACGGTCCGGATGTGATTCATGCAGTTGCTGATGGTCACAGAGTGGCAACAGATATTGATAAGTATTTACGGAAAGAGAAAAAATCATGAGTGAAAAACATAAAGAAGGTCACAGTAAATCCTATAAAAAACTGCAAGGGATGAAAACTCTGGAAGAAATTCTGGATGTTGCAATTTCATTCGAAAAAACGGCTAGAGATTTTTATTCTGCCCTAGTTCCAAAAGTCAGTAAAAATCTTCGCTATTTGGTTGAAGAGTTGGCAGAAGAGGAACAGGAACATTTTGATTTATTCAGTAGCCTGAAAGATAGTCCGAATGTTAAAAAACAACTCAAAAAAAGAATCAAAACACCAACCGAGGATCACAAATTCTCAGACTTTGTGCAATTGCTGGATTTGGGTGACAAACCTGATGATCAAAGCATCTTGCAATACGCATTAGCTCGTGAAGATGCCGCGATGAAACAATATCAGGAACTTGCAGATAACGCCCCCGAAGGTGAACTCAAAGACACTTTTCAGTTTTTAGCCTTTGAAGAAGCCGAACATAAATTAGAGCTGGAAAAGAAATACTACGAAATTATTCATAGTGGCGGTCCGGGTAACTGATTTAGAGCTGTAAAGGCGTTCGGGTAGCAATATTTCCCTAATTGAAGTATTATTTTAGTGAAACATTAGCCTTTCGGCTTGATGTTTCATGATTTTTTCTATTTGATAGAAGAATAAATGAAAAAATCCATAAAAATAATACGAGGGGCAAATGATGAAAATTTCAAGAATACTCAGTTCAATCATTTTGTTTGGTTGTCTTGTTAGTGCGAATGCAAATGATTGGAAACAGCTCGACATACAAGGTTATTTAGATAAGCAATTATCCTGTCAGCTCAAAGTTCAAGAGCTGCAATGATCTCACACAATCTGGCCGGAACATAACAAAACCCCTAAACCTCTTTTCCAAGATAGAGCTGATTTAAAAACTATAAAGCAAAATATTAATGATATTTTAGTGAAAGAGCAGCTCTTGTCTGACTATGATAAAACTTCAATTAGTTCCGAAAACCTACAAAATGAGTTGAATCGTATTGTTAGAGATACTAAAAATGCAACTCGTCTGAATCAATATTTTAGTCTTTTTGATAATAATGCAAACTCCATTGTAGAATGTTTGGTTCGCCCAATTGTGGTTAAAAACTTATGGAGAAAAAATACTAACGTTACAAAAACATATAGAGACCAGAAGAATCTATTAGTAGTGCCGGAAACCACCGAGTTTGATTACATCATTCCAAAATTTCACAATGACAAAGAATTTTTAGCTAAAAACACCCTATCTCAGGAATCTGATATTTGGCTGACAATGAGCTCAGCGGATGCTCCACAAGCTCGCTACTATCACACAGCTGTGTGGGCTGGGTCAGAAATGATTGTTTGGGGTGGTTTTAGTTATTTTGATACCGGAGGCAGATATGTGGTTGATGGGAACTGGACTGCAACCGGATCAAATAATGCGCCTTCAGGCAGAGACCGCCATACAGGTGTTTGGGCAGGAGATAGCATGATCATTTGGGGTGGTGATACAATTATGGGCAGAACCAACACCGGAGCTATCTATTTTCCGGATGAACTCATTTTTGCCAATGGTTTTGAATAATCAGCTAGTGGTTTAAAAAACTATAATTCAAAACTTCACCTTATGAAGCTGGCACTTACTGGTCTTCTTTTCAGTTGATTGGTTATAATACATACATGGAAAACAGAATTCAGAAACTCCCTGATTTATTAGTTGATCAGATTGCAGCGGGCGAGGTTATTGAGCGTCCGGCGTCTGTTGTTAAAGAACTGATTGAAAACTCAATTGATGCCGGAGCCACTCGTATTACGGTTGAAATTGAGCAGGGCGGGAAAAAACTAATACGAGTCACTGATAATGGTTTTGGGCTGAACCAACAGGATATGGAACTATCAATTCAGCGTCATGCCACCAGTAAAATTCATAACCTTGAAGACTTGGAGTCACTTCACTCACTCGGTTTTAGGGGAGAAGCACTGCCCAGTATCGTTTCCATTAGTCGTTTCAGCTTGATTTCCAAAACAGAAGAGAGTTCCCACGCCTATCAGCTCAACTGTTCCGGTGGCAAATGTGACGGAATAAAACCGGCACAACATACAACAGGGACAACTATCGAAGTCAGAGATTTGTTTTACAATACACCAGCAAGAAGGCGGTTTTTAAAAACGGATAAAACTGAATTTTTAAGGATTGATGAATTGATTAAAAACATATCGTTATCCCGGTTTGATATTGGTTTCACATTGATTCATAACGGCAAAATAGTGAGGATCTCACAAGGCGGTGAGAATCAAAATTTAAAAAAAGCTCGTATTAGTCAGTTGTGTGGTAAAGAGTTTTTCGACAACTCATTTTACATTGATGAAAACCGCCACGGTATGAGATTATATGGTTGGGTGGCTAAACCATCCTGGAATCGAGCATCAGCCGATCGTCAGTTTTTTTACATCAATGGGCGAATGATTAAGGACAAACTGATTGGTCACGCGGTGAGACAAGCCTATCAGGATGTGCTTTTTCATGGGCGTTTTCCGGCATTTATTCTTTATTTTGATTTAAATCCGGCGTTGGTTGATGTCAATGTACACCCTACAAAACACGAGGTTCGTTTTCGAGAATCACAACAGGTTCATGGATTTATCTTTGGTTCTCTTAATCATGCGTTATCACAAACACGTCCCGGGTCAGAGTTAAATTCAACGAATTCTTTAGGGTTCAACACGGCAAATCTTCCGCAGATTGATTATTCAAAAATGCAATCTTCAATGTCCTTTAATCCCTCGGGCAGTTATGGTTCACCACGAGTCGCAGAAACAGGCGGTTCATATCTAAAAACGATTGCCGAAGCCGGAATGCAATTACCTGATTTTGAGAATACTAGAACAGAAAGCAGTGAAGATATTCCACCTTTGGGTTTCGCAAAAGCACAGTTGCACGGCGTTTTTATCGTCGCTGAAAATAAGCAAGGAATGGTGATTGTCGATATGCATGCAGCTCATGAAAGAATCACCTATGAATGGATGAAAAACTCCATGCAGGAATCAGAAATTCGTTCCCAGTCATTGCTTGTACCAATTGCTATGTCTGTGAGCGAAAGAGAAACTCATGCAGTCGAAGAGTATTCTGAATGGTTCCAAAAACTAGGTTTTGAAATCCAATCAGCATCAAAGGAATCGATTATTATTCGCAAAGTTCCATCAATATTAATCAAAACTGATATTGAAGAACTCATCAAAGATGTACTCTCTGAAATTGTAACACTTGGTTCCAGCCGAAAAATTGAAGCGGGTATGAATGAAATCCTCGCCTCTATGGCATGTCATGGTTCAGTTCGGGCAAACCGACAAATGACGATTGTTGAGATGAATGCCTTGTTGCGTGAAATGGAAAAGACCGAACGAGCCGATCAATGTAACCATGGTCGCCCAACCTGGGTGCAACTGGATATGAAACAAATGGATAAATTGTTTCTCAGAGGTCAGTAGTTTGACGATTCTTTATTCTATGATGTCTGATAAACCCTGCGATTCTTTTCAGTCTTGAGACTTTCGGACTTTCAGCAGTACCCTGCAAATCTTTAATCAATCGGTATTTTTTCAAATAATGATGAGTAATGCCTAATAAAGTGGCACAAACCATCACGAATAATAAGTCATTCACGGCCGGAGTCTGCCGATCCAGAACAAAAGCCATCGCTGTTCCGGCTGCCGGAGGGTGTTCAAAATTAAAGATAGACATAAACAACATTGCAAAACCAACGGAAAAAGAAATAAAAACAATCATCACTTCATTCTCATTTTGCGGAAATTGTTGCATAAAAATATGCATTAAGTGCCAAAGTATTATACCGATTAATACTCCGATAAACTGACCACCGATAATTTTTTTACTGAGTGAATCATAAATGGTGGTACTGATAAAAGTCAGAAAAGTGCTTGAAGCAATTGCTGAGAATATAATCTGGTTTTTTAGTGGTATAAAAGAATTCCAAACCAGAAAAAACACCAATAAAAACAAGGTTGCCATAAAACTTTGTTTGAAATAGGTAAACAGACTGATGCTTTTACCAATCTTATTATCAAAGACACGAGACCAGATGTTTTTTCTATCTTTATTTTCCATCTGATTGGTCAGGAATCATCAACTGAGGATCGAGCCGTATATTACCCAAATTTAACCTCCAATCCAAATGTGGTCCTGTGGCTCGTCCGGTCATTCCGATTTCACCAATTTTTTCACCTTGCTTAACTTGAGTTCCAGCTTCAACAGTTAATTTTGATAAATGCATAAATGTAGTGGTCAAGCCAAAACCATGGTCAATGATAATGGTTCCGCCGGTATAATACATTCCGGTCTCAGCCATACGAACAATTCCGGCTATGGGAGAAACCACATCAGTCCCGGTTTTATTAGCAATATCCATGCCGTAATGAGGTCGCTTCGGTTCTCCATTTAAAATTCGACGAGAACCATAAACTCCTGAAACTCTGCCCTGTGAGGGCCAGATAAAGGATTGTAAAAAGTCATCTCTTTTGTCAAAAAAACTACGTGCTTTAGCAACCTTAATATTATCTTGTTTAATTTGCTCAAGTACCTCTGCCGGAGGATTGACTTTGTTATCCGGTAATCCATTGATAACTTCGGTAGGGAAATCGCGAGCAGTTACCGGGACAGTCGTGGTATATTTTTCACCATTTAAGGTAATTTCCAGATTAATAGGATTTTCATCAAACCTTCCAAACCCAAACATAAAATATCCATCCTTTGTCATTTCTGTTTTAACACCATTTACTGAGACAACTGCTGACGGATGAGTTTGTGCAATAATCAATCCGCCTTGAGTTGGAGTTCCTTTCATGTTCAGAAAATAGCCGGGAGAGGAAAAAACACTCGTTGAAAGGATTAAAAAGGTTATTAGTAGTTTCATAAATTCTATTGAATAAAGAATATCTCCATTTTAGCTTATCAGGTCAGATTGTTCTACTGACAAGAAAGTATATTCTGAAATCCATAGTTGGCTTTAAGGAAGTAAAATAAAAATTTTATAAATCTAATTGATAATCATTCGCATTTATATATAATTCCTCATATTCAATATTAATAGGATAACTGATGAGAAAGAACATTACATTACTACTACTATTTATAACATTTAATGCATATACGGATAAAAGCGTATGGGTTTATACAAAAGGAGCAGACACTCTACCTAAAGGTGCACTGGAATATAAGTTAAATATCATTTCAAGACAGAATAAGGACTCGGGAGACTACATCTTTAATGATATAAGACCTGAAATTGAATACGGAATATCAGATAAATTAACTTTATCAGCTGAGGTTATGGTTTTTGACCACAATTATTCGGTGGAGAATGAAAACTTACAGCCTATGTTTGATACCCAAGGTGGAGAAGCAGGACGATTCAATAAAACCCAAGTGGGTGGTTTTGAACTAGCACTCAAATACAATGTATTAAGCACATACAAAGACTTCATGGGATTGTCTTTTGGATTTGGTTATGAAAACCGAAATAAATACCGACTTGATGGCTCAAATATTAACCAAGATTCCTTTGTGTTTACAACATATACACAAAAGAACTTTTTAGATAACACATTACAACTAGCAGCAACTACTAAACTAGAGTTTGAAAGAAGAAATACTCCAGATGTGCTTGAAGAAGAAATTGCCGCTGACTTTTCTTTGGGAGTTTCCTATAGATTTAAGCCCAAATGGAACATTGGGATGGAGTTTAGACATCAATCTGATTATTTAAATCCTCAAGAAAATGGAGTTTTTAACCCCGAACTCAGGCGTTCCAGTTTTGATTTGACGGATTTCCGTGTTGGTTCGCAACATCAACGAGGAAATTATATAGGACCATCTATTCATTATGCTGAAAAAGAATGGTGGGTGACAGCCGGAGTCCTTTGGCAGGTCGCTGGAGGAGGTTCTCCATTCTCCGAAAGTTATAGTAACAGAAATTGGGATGAACACGAAAAAGTTCATATTGGTTTTACAATCGCTTGGGAGAATGATTGATGAACCGCCGGGACTTTAATAGATACTTAATCGCATTGGGAGCTAGTAGTTTATTAATCGGGCAAAAAGTGTGGGCAAAAAGCTATATAACTTTTGAGCAAGCTAAAAAAATAATGTGGCAAGATTTGGAGATGGTTCCATTTGAATACAAGATGAACAAAGATCAGATGAAACGAATAAAGGAAAACTCAAAAACGAGAGTCAGAAATAATGTTTTGAAAGGATTGAAATCTTCTAGCAATGATTTTCTGATTGCAGATCAAGTTATAGGAAAACATGAATTCATTGATGTGGCAGTAGGAATTGATAGTACGGGAACAATCAGAGGAGTTGAAATTTTAACTTACAGAGAGTCTTATGGAGATGAGGTAATGAACCAAAAGTGGAGAAATCAATTCCTTGGAGTGAGTTCAAACGAAATATTAGAGCTCGATGATCAGATAAAAAATATATCTGGTGCAACCATGTCCTGCCGACATATTACTGATGGGATAAATCGTTTAACCCACACTTGGAAAGAGGTTTTACAATATATTTAAAATGAATCAAATAAAACGTTGCCAACCTTTTTTAGGAACATTCGTTGATATTTACATAGAAGCAGAAATTAGTGATGAAAATTTAATTGATGTTAGTAATGAAGCCTATTCAATTATTGCTGATATCCATAGAAAAATGAGCTTCCATGAGGCCAGTAGTGAAGTATCGAGATTAAATGAATCTGCATACAGAGAACCAATAAAAGTTTCACAAGACTTCATTCAAGTATTAAATTTTTCGATTGAATTAAGCATCTTGACTGATGGAATATTCGATATTTGTATTGCCAATGAATTAATGAAATCAGGGCTTTTACCAAATCATAATAACTATAAACATCATTCCAATAGGTATGAAAATATCGAAATTGAAGACGATACTGTTTTCTTTAAGAAACCTCTTAGTCTTGATGTTGGAGGAGTCGCTAAAGGCTATGCAGTTGATAAAGCTTTTGAACATATAGTCAATAAACTTGATTCCGCTAATGTTAGTCAAATAAGCATCAATGCCGGTGGGGATATAAGGTATTTTGATTGGGAAAATAGCTGGGTATATATTCCCAATCAAAATAAAAACCTAAAACCCTACCAATTGTTGCGACCAGGTTTAGCAACAAGCTCCGGCTATTATTCACCAGGAAACAATTTACAGGTTTTTAGTCCGGTGACAGGGAAGCAAGTAGAGGCTAAAGAAACTATCAGTGTTTTTGCTGATAAGTGTATGCACGCGGATGCATTAACAAAAGTGGTAGCGTTAAGCGGAGGCAAATATCGTTGTGTTTTTGATAAATATAATGCTTTGTATATGAAGAATTAATATGGTTAAAATGAAGATAAAAAAATCAATTAAGAACATTCTATACATTTGTTTAAGTTGTAGTTTAATTACGGGTTTGCTTTTTTTTATTTTTAATGAATGGATTGTTGTTGAGGGAGAGTTTGGACCGGTTAAACATCCTTATCAGCATAGAATACTTATATTTCATGGGTTGTCTGCATTTATATTGATGATGATTCTCGGTTCTATTTTTACAAATCATATTCCTTTAGGGTGGAAAACAAAAAAACTTAAGAAAGCAGGAATGATATTGGCTTCCTTTGCATCAATACAAATAATAACGGCATTCTTACTTTATTATATGAGTGGGGAAGCTAGAGATTATGTCAAATACCTACATTTAATAATTGGGACGTTATTACCATTTGCTCTTATCTTTCATATCGTGCTGGGGAAAAAAACATTTAACAAAGAATTTAAAACCACAACTGATAAAAAGTCATAGAAACTCATCCTTAAAAACCGTAACAGAGACGAGATTTTAAATTTCGCACCTCTTAAGAGAATTTAAACCTATTTATTCTCCTGATGATTAGATTTAAAAACAATAAACGGAAAGTAACTACTGTATAATGCCACCTCCTTTCTTTACTTCAATTCAATAATTTTATGTCTAACTCTTCTGAGAATATCTCTTTTAATCAATTAGGTTTATCATCTTCTGTGCTTAAAGCCGTTAAAGAAAACGGTTATGAGCAACCATCGCCGATTCAAGTTCAAAGTATTCCTGCAATTTTGTCCGGTAGAGATGTTCTCGGTCAGGCTCAAACCGGGACCGGCAAAACCGCTGCTTTTGCATTACCTATTTTGACAAACTTAGATTTGCACTCGACAGATGTTCAGGTCTTGGTATTAACACCGACCAGAGAACTGGCAATACAGGTTTCTGAGGCTTTTCAAAGCTATGCCAAATACATAAAAGGATTTCATGTGTTACCAATTTATGGAGGTCAAAGCTTTGAACCACAATTGAGAGCTTTAAAACGGGGTGTGCATGTTGTGGTTGGAACACCGGGTCGAGTGATGGATCACATGCGACGAAATACTTTGAAACTCGATGCTTTAAAAACACTGGTGCTTGATGAAGCTGATGAAATGTTGAGAATGGGCTTTATTGATGACGTGGACTGGATTCTTGGACACACTCCTAAAGACAGACAAATTGCTTTATATTCGGCAACAATGCCACCGCAAATCAAAAAAGTGGCAACCAATCATTTGAATAAACCGGTTGACATCAAGATAGTAACAAAAACAACCACTTCTAAAAATATTAATCAAAGATATTGGCTGGTCAGCGGGTTGCACAAACTGGATGCCTTAACTCGTCTGTTGGAAACAGAAAATTTTGATGGGGTACTGGTCTTTGTGCGAACAAAAGTTGCGACAGAAGAGCTTGCAGATAAACTCAAAGCACGAGGTTTTGCTGCTGAAGCCTTAAATGGTGATTTGGTACAAAAACAAAGAGAACGATTGGTCAACAATTTAAAAAATGGCAGTATTGATATTTTAATCGGAACAGACGTCGTTGCCCGTGGACTGGATGTGGACAGAATTAGTCATGTTATCAATTATGATATTCCTTATGATATTGAATCTTATGTTCATCGTATTGGCAGAACCGGTCGAGCCGGTCGTTCCGGAGAAGCCATATTATTTGTTGGGCGTCGGGAACAAAGAATGCTGCGAATGATTGAATCGGCCACAAAACAGCCAATTCAACCAATGAAAATGCCAACTGTTGCAGACATTAACTCACAAAGAATGCAAAAGTTTAAGGATAAAATATCCGATACGTTGGCAACTGCTGATTTAGGAATCTTTCAACAATTGGTTAGAGAGTTTCAAAAGGAAACTGAAAATGACACCATACAAATAGCTGCCGCATTGGCATACATGTCACAGAAAGAGTTGGGCTCACTTTTAACAAAAGAAGAAGACTTTCGTCACGAAATGCCTGAGAGCAAGCATGGCAAAGACAGTAAAAATAAAAAGCAAAACAAACCTGATAAGAAAATTAAGACAGAAGCTCAGCCATTAAAAAAATATCCTGAGGTGCCAATGCAACGCTACAAAATCGCTGTTGGTTATAATGAAAATGTAAAGCCATCAAATATTGTCGGCATGATTGCCAATGAAGCAGAGATTGATAAAGACTTTATCGGCCACATTGAGATATATGACTCAATGAGCACTGTCGATTTGCCCGATGAAATGCCAAATGAAATTTTGAAGCAATTACAGGAAGCCTTTATTTGTGGAAAAAGGAGCAATATGCAGATTTTATCAGAGGAGGGCGATTCTTCCTTTGAGCCACATAAAAAGAAGCCATTCCAAGAAAAAAGAAAACCCGTTTCTAAAAAAGGTAAAAGTAAAAAAGCGATTTCTCCAAACTCTAAGAGCAAAAAAACAGCAAGGAAACCAACAAAAAAAGCACGAAAGAAGTTTTAACGAGTCTCCGTTCTTTTCTCAAACCAATGTGACTCCAATCAATGCTATAATCAGAGAGTGAAAAATCTGATTTATACTTCGTTAATATTGATTGTTATTTGGTTCTTTTTCTTTAAAGAGGAACCAAAAGTTGTTTTGTCTCCTGGAGTCAAAGCGGTTGAAGACCCGGTTCAAGTTGATAATGAAACAATTCCTTCAATAAAATTTGGCAAATATCAAATCAAGCCCCAAGCCGAATTTTCATTGCACGGAAAGATACTTTCAAAAAAATACTATCAAGATGACAGTTCTGATTTAACTTCTGTGGATTTAGCAATGGGTTGGGGTCGAATGTCGGATGAGAAGGTTTTGGAAAGTATAGAAATCAGCCAGTCAGGTCGTTGGTATCGCTGGAATGCCAATCCATTTCCAATTCCTAGAAGAGAAATAGAAACTCATAGTGCCAATATGCATATCATTGCCGCGGATGAACAGGTACAGGACATGATAGAACGAGCTCCTGCCGGAAGTATTGTACGTTTTAAAGGTTATCTGGTTCGTGCGGAAAAAGATGATGGTTGGTTCTGGCAAAGTTCTCTCACTCGGGATGATACGGGCGGAGGTGCGTGCGAGTTGGTCTATGTGAAGGACTTTTATGTCGTCGAGGAGTAAAGTTTGATTTCCTAAAGATGTGCAATAAAATGAAAAATCACTATAATGGCAGCCTTGTTGAAATATAGAAATTAAAGATGAAATCTCGCGAGATTATAAAACAAGTCAAAGAGCTTCTAAAAAATAGTCAAACTGAATCAGCCCTGACACTTTTAAAAGAGCATCCTGAAGATGAACGATGCCAAGCGACATTGAGGGAATATTACATTGGCGAAATGGATTTGCAAAATGCTATTCCTTTGGCTGAAAGTATGTCTCAAAACCAGACAGCAGAAGGCTTGATTTCATCATCTTTTCTAAATTTATTACAACAAAACCTGCAAGTAGCAATTGAATCTGCCCAGAATGCAATTCAACAAGACCCGGATAATAGCCATGCCTACAACCATTTAGCCCGAGCTTTACAAAATGCAGGACAATCGAATAGGGCATTGGAAAATTTCGCGAGAGCGGTGGCAATTGATCCTGATTACGCGGAAGCCTGGCATAATCTTGGACATACTCAGCGAGCTATCGGACAGTTGGGTGTGGCAATTTCGAGTTATAAAAATGCAGTTGAGCATTTTCCGCAATATCAATCAGCATGGTACAATATGGCAGTAACCTATTCAGCGCAACAAGATTATCAACAAGCTGAAAGAATCTTCAACAATTTGTTAGAAATCAATCCCAATCATTTGTTGGGATTAGTCAATGCCGGATTGAATTATCATCATCAAGGAAATTTTGCTGCGGCCGATAAGTGCTATATGAAAGCTCTGGAGTTGGATGCTAATTTCCCCTTAACCTACTGTTATAAGGGCATTCTCCACAACGAATTGCAAGAAACAGAGCCCGCATTACAGTACTTACATAAAGCAGTTGAGCTCAATCCTAATGAAGTGGAAGCATGGTGTGAATTAGCGAATGTTTATGAAAAAAACAATAACTTACAAAATGCGGCTTATGCAAATCAAAGAGCACTTTCAATTGATCCGCAGAACCCAACTGGATTAATTGATCTGGCAAGAATCAAGCGAAGAGAAAAACAACCTCAGCAAGCATTGGAGATATTACAAAAAGTTTTTTGGCAATCCTTGTCTTTAAACAAACAAATCGAATACTGGTTCGAAAACGCAGAGATATTTGATAAGGTTGGAGATTATCAAAATGCTTTCTTGGCATATTCTCAAGCCAATAGGTTGGCGTCTGAAAGTCCTCGTTTCAAGCAAATTAACCCCAATGCCTTTGATGAATCGCTTCATGAGATTAAAAGTTGGATATCTGTCAAAAATAGAAACTCACAAGATACAAACACAACTGCTGATAATGGTAAAGATTTATGTTTTCTGATTGGTTTTCCTCGTTCGGGAACAACATTGATAGATACAATTTTAAGCTCTCATGACAATATTGTTTCGATTGAAGAAAAGCCAACCATTGAAACTTTGCTCAATCATTTAAAAGAAAAAGGACAAAACTATTGGTTATTGACTGAACCAATGGACTTTAAAACTAAAGAAGAGTTGCAATCAATGTATCGAGATATAATTGACACTTATGCAGATACTGAAGATAAAATTGTTCTCGATAAACTTCCGTTCAGGTTTTTGCAATCGGGATTTATTCATGAGCTATTCCCTGAAGCCCGGTTTATCTTTATGCAAAGACATCCAATGGATGTAATTCTTAGTAACTTCTTTCAAAACTATGCACCAACAAAAGCATTTTTGCATTTTGGAACTCTCGAGAAAAGTGCTGAGATGTATTTGAAAACCATGAATCTTTGGCAAGATTTAAAACAAGACTTAAACGGAAAATTGATTGAAGTTCGCTACGAAGATTTAACTGATAATCCAGAAAAAACAATGAATGATGTTTGCGAATTTTTGGGAATTAAATTTGATGAGTCCATGTTGGATAAGGACAAACGCTTGCAATCTCGAAACCGAATCAGTACCAACAGTTATGCTCAGTTTGCTGATGATATTTATCTCCATTCTCAAAACAGATGGAAAAACTATCAAACCTTTTTTGAGCCGTTAAAAGGAAAACTCGAGTCAGTAGTTAAAAGCCTTAATTACAAATTTGAATAAAAAAGCCGCCTCATCAGCGGCTTTTTTAGATGGATTGATTTCGAATTATTTATCTGTCAATTCAATCGAATCACGGTTTTTCTCAACTGTTTTTAAACCGATGCCTTTAACTTCTGTCAGGCTTTCGATGGTTTTGAAATCACCGTGTTCAGTGCGATAATCAACGATTGCTTGAGCTTTTTTCGCACCTATGCCGTTCAATTCATCGGCTAAAGATTTAGCATCTGCGGTATTAATATTGACTGCAAACAAAGATTGACTAAAAAGAACCAAAGAAGTGATTGCTGCTGTTAATAATTTTTTCATAATTTTTCTCCAAAATGTTTAAATTGATTTTTACCAGTTCGCAACATTGCGAAACATGGTGCTCATTTTAGAGATCGAGAAAATATAAAATATCGGCAAATTGCTTTTTGGTTTTAGGAAAATATTTAAAGTTTCAAGTGGTTTTCCTACAAAGTTTAGCTTGATACTTTTCTTACTTGTCTAAGAAAAGTATCGCAAAAGAATGACACCCCAAACTCTCAGCCGTTGGCTCTTTTGTGTCATCTTCGGGCTTGACCCGGAGATCTAGTGAAACTATGTCATACTGAGCGAAAGCGAAGTATCCCAACAAAGATATGGTTATGCTGAATTTATTCCAGCATCTTTCTTTTCGTTACTTTTGCTTGTGCGAAAAGTAACACAAAACACACCCCAAACTCTCAACCTAAAGGTTTCCCTTAATATTTTATCGAATTTGGCGAGGTATTTGAACTCGCTTCGCTCAGACATAAATACCTCGTAATTCCAAATTCTCAAAAATATTTCGGTGAGAGTAAAGGGGAGATTATTGCTTCGTTTGACTACAATGTCATACTGAGCAAAACAGCTTTACTTTACGAAGTTGTAAATACTTCACAACATCACTTAACTCTCCATACCTTTCTTAATCTCCTGAGCCAGTTGGAAAACGGCCATAGCATACATTTCGCTGTGGTTGTAACGAGTGATAACATAGAAGTTGTGAAGGCCGAACCAGTATTCCATTTCGTGCTTTTGTTGGAGTTGGGTGAGGGTGATGAGTTCTTTTTTATCCAGTTTTTGTTTGACGGAAAAGCCGTAGTCATTGAGTTTTTGAACGGTTAATGATGGTTTGAGGTCTTGTTTTTTGAGTTTGGTGTGTTTTTTTGCAGTGGTTGCGATGTAAGCGATACCTTGATCTTTTTTCCATCCATGGGCTTTGAGATAGTTTCCGACGCTGGCAATGGCATCCGGAATGTTGTTAAGCAAGTCTCTTTGCCCATCTTTGTCATAGTCCACAGCATATTGCAGATAGGAGCTTGGCATAAATTGTCCAAAGCCCATAGCTCCGGCGTATGAGCCTTTGGCTTCCAGCGGGTCGATTTTTTCTTTATTAACCAGATTCATGAAATTAGCCAGTTCTTTGGTAAAGAATGGCGAGCGTTTCGGGTAATGAAATGCCAAAGTATAAAGAGCATCAATTACTTTGTAGTTGCCTTTTATTTTGCCATAATAAGTTTCAACACCGATAATTGCGACGATAATTTCAGAAGGAACGCCACTGTCTTTGCTGACTTTATCCAGAACCTCCTTGTATTCTTTCCAGAACTTAACACCACCGTTGATACGTTTGTCAGTAAGAAATATTGGTCTGTATTCAAACCATTTTTTTTCTTTTTCAGCCGGTCGATTCATGGCATCAATGATGCTTTGCTGCTTTTGAGCATTTTCAAGAATGTTTTTTACGAATTCTTCGTCCAGATTATGTTCCTTGGCAGTTTCCTTAATAAAGGTTTCCGCATCAGGGAGAGTGTTTTTTGCGTAAACAGAGAAAGACAATACGAGCAATAAAAGAGTTTTTTTCATGATTTCAATAATTTCCTATGGTTGTGAACAGACATTATCATTCCGAAAGAAGCCATCAGCGTGATGATTGATGTTCCTCCGTAGCTTACCAGTGGTAATGGTACACCAACTACGGGCAACAAACCACTAATCATACCTGCATTGATAAACAGGTAAAGGAAGAATGTTAAAGACAAAGCACCGGCAAAAAGGCGATTGAACGTATCTTTAGCTCGGAAGGCAATGAGTAATCCTCTGAATATGATCGCCAGATAAATCGCTAAAAGTATCATTACACCGACAAGTCCGAATTCCTCCGATAATACTGAGAGTATAAAATCGGTGGAATGTTCCGGCAAAAAATCAAGTTGTGTTTGAGTGCCGTTCTGCCAACCTTTACCAAACAAGCCACCGGAACCAATAGCAATTTTGGATTGGATGATATTCCAGCTTGAACCCAATGTATCGCTTTCTGGGTTGAGAAAAGTCAGAACTCTGCGTTTTTGATAGTCTTTGAGAATAAAACTCCAGGCAATTGGAGCCAATGCCGCAATAGAAATAATTCCGCCAAGAAAATATTTCCAGGAAATTCCTGCAAGAAATAATACAAAAAGTCCGCTGACTGCGACGAGTATGGATGTTCCCAAGTCCGGCTGGTTTTGAATAAGAACAACTGGAACGAGCAATAAAACCAAACAACTGATTATGGATTTGAAATCAGGGGGTAAAACACGAAAACGAAAATACCATGCAAGGATTAAAGGAATTGTCAGTTTTGCTAATTCAGAGGGTTGAAACCGAATTCCAATCTGCAACCAGCGTTTTGCGCCTTTGGACTCATATCCAAAAAAGTATACAGAAACTAGCAAAATAATGGTAATGACATAAAGCCAGGGTGTGATACCTGCCAGTTTTTCAGGTTTTAGCTGAGCTAACATCAACATCACTACAAAACCAAGAGCTAATCGTATCATTTGTTTTTTGACTAACCCCCAGCCTCCGGCAGAGTACAACACAAAAAGCCCATACCCAATTAATATCAGAATAAATGAAACCAACCACCAGTCGATGTAGTGTCTTTTATTGAAGTTTTGTGTCTTATTCGTCAGCATGAACAACTTCCTGAGGCTTGATTTTTAAGAGATATTGTTCTATGACCTCACCGGCAATTGGGGCAGCAACTTTTGATCCACTGGCTCCATGCTCGGCTACCACAACCACTACGATTTCGGGTTTATCTGCCGGCGCAAACGCAATAAAAAGTGCATGATTACGAAGGTGTTTGGGAATATCAGTATCTCGCACATAAATTTCTTCTTCACTTTTACCATAAACTTGAGATGTTCCGCTTTTACCCGCAATCAAATAGTTTTTGTTGGCAATAGCATGTGCTGAACCTTTAGGATGATGAATGGTGTCAATCATACCCTTATGCACAATTTCCCAGTATTTTTCTTCAATATTTAATTCAAATTTTTTGTTTTGAGAAGTGTTGTTTTTCACTAAATGTAACTGTACAGATTTCCCTTTATTGGCAAGGATTGCTAGTGCATTGGTTAATTGAATAGGCGTGTTTAATAAAAAACCCTGACCAATACCGGTGATAACAGTTTCTCCCGGAAACCATATCATTCCTTTGGTTTCTTTCTTCCATTCTCTTGAGGGTAATAAGCCACTATTCTCTCCGTTGAGTTCGATGTTTGCTGTTTTTCCAAAATTAAAATTGGCGAGAAAACTATGTATACGGTCGATACCAATTTTTGGAGCCAGAGAATAATAAAAAGTATTAACAGATTGAGCTATGGACTCTTCAATACCAACCCAACCATGTCCTCCTTTCATCCAGTCGTGATACTTGCGTGGTTGATTGGGTAACTGAAAATATCCTTTTGACAGCATTTTGAAATCCGGTGTGATAATTCCATAATATAATCCGGCTAACGCCATATATGGCTTGATGGTCGAACCTGGCTCATAACCTCCTTTGATACTACGATTAAATAAAGGGTTTTCAATGGAGTTGAGCAACAGAGAATATTTTTTCTGAGAAATTCCGTTTACAAAATCATTGGGATCAAATCCCGGTTTAGACACCATTGCGAGGATTTCACCATTATTCGGGTTTGCCACAATAATTGAACCGGTCATATCACCCAGAGCATTAAAAGCAGCTTGTTGGAGTCGAATATCAATCGTCAGTTGGATGTCTTCGCCACTGACTGGCAACTCTTCTTTAATGGTGCGCAGAACTCTACCACGTGCATTGGTTTCGATTGTTAACTGCCCGGGCTGGCCGTGTAATCGGTCTTCCAGCGATTTTTCTAATCCTTGTTTACCGGTGTATTCAGTACCCTGATATCTTTTTTTATCTAAGCTGTCCGCATCGCTTTCGTTAATTCGACCGACATAACCAACTAAATGAGCAATTAAGTCCGTATAACGGTAGTGTCTAATGAGGTATGGAATTGCAGTGAATGCCGGAAACATATACTTTCTGGATGCATAATTTGATAATTCTTCTTCAGAAAGTTTAGCCTTCACAATTATTGGTTTGAATGGCGGATTTTGTTTCTCTTTTTCCAGAATATCATCAATTTCATTATCTGTCAGATTAACTAAAGATTGCATTTCATAAAGTTTTTCTTTTAAATTTCCTGATTTCTCAGGAATCACTTGTAAACGATAGGTTGGAATATTATCCACGAGTAACACTCCGTTTCTATCGTAAATAAAACCTCTCGCTGGTGACAAGGATGTCGTTCTTATGCGGTTTTTTTCAGAGTTTTGTAACAACTCATTATGTTTAACAACTTGAAGATAAAAAAAACGACTGAAAATAATCATAAGTGCAATGCTGACTATGATTACTGATGCAAAAATTCTGGAATTAAAAACTCTGGTTTCCGCCTTTGGATTTTTAATTTGCCGGTAATTTTGTCGCATATTATCTGTGTTTTAGTTTCAATCGGTCCAAAAAATATTTAAACCAAGGCCAAATGATGACCGATGTTATGACAGAATAAAGATGTAATGCGAGTGTGTTTTCATTAGACGCTAACCAATCAATTGCTGAGCGAATAAAAGCATCATTCAATAATAAAGCTCCGACCATCAATGATAACTGCCAGAAAGAAGTCATTTTGAGTCGTTTATGAATTTTACTAATGATAAAAACAATCGCAACCATGGAAAATCCATGCTTTCCAAACAAGCTTCCATAAAGCACATCAAGCAAAATACTGTAGGTAAAAGCTGTAAACAATCCGCATTGTTTGGGTGATTCAATGCTCCAGTAAATAATGACTAATGCCAGCCAGTAAGGCTGGATGTTTCTAAACCATATCGGCCAGGGAAGCAGCATGAGTACCAAACTCAATATAATCGACAGATGAATTAACTTACTCGAAAAAAGTTTCACTGAGTCACATCCTCACTACTTTCTGAATGATTTGAGTCTTCCCAAACCAAAAGAACCTGCTTCAAGTTATTTAAATTGGCACTGGGCTTAGCGTTTGCTTGCTGAAAGGAGCGGTCTCCTTGAGAGTCTAATATTTCACTAAGGCTTGCGACTTTTAAACCTCTTGGAAAAACTCCTCCGAATCCTGATGTGATTAGAGTGTCTCCAACCTTGATGTCTGCACTTTGTGGAATTTCAGGCAAACTGAGACTGTTCATATCTCCGGTTCCATAGAGTACCGTTCTGACACCGGTTCTTAAAAATTCGACCGGCACGGCATGGTTTTGGTCGGTTATCAGAATCACATGTGAGTTTTCCAAATTGACCTTGCTGACCTGTCCAATAAGTCCATACAAATCCAAAACGGTTTGATTGATTGAAACATTTTGGTTCGAACCTTGGTTGATTACAATTCGGTGCTGATTTTTTCCAATGTTGAGATTGACCAAGAATGCTGCCGTTGTTTGTAAGGGCAGCTGTTGTTTAGCATTCAGTAATTGTCGTAATTCGACATTTTGCTGTGAAATGACCTCCATTTGCAATAAATCAATTTGAACCTGTGACAGATTTTGTTTGAGATCGGCGTTTTCTTGCAACAATTGCAAATGATCGGATAAGGCTGAATTGATAAAGTTATAGGCTCGCTGTGGCCATTCAACAACTTTCACCAAAGGAAGTGTGAGAGCCGAAATAGTGGAGCGGATGGGAGTGGCAATTTTGTTGGAGTTGTCCAGAATCATTAAAACAACACAAACTATCTCCAAAAACAAAAATCGCAAAACATAAATTTGAGTTGCTGATGTATCGGATTTTTTGCCCCACATTTTTAATTTTGAAAAACTTCTAAATTACCTTCTTCGTGCAAACGTGAAAAAGTCAGAACCATTCTCATCCATAATCTCAAGAGCCTTACCACCACCTCTTGCAACACAAGTAAGTGGGTCTTCAGCAATTAATACTGGCAAACCGGTTTCTTCCATCAACAATTTGTCTAAATCTTTTAATAATGCACCACCACCAGTCAGAACAATGCCTTGGTCTGCAACGTCTGCGCATAATTCAGGTGGCGTTTGTTCCAGAGCAGTTTTGACTGCTGAAACAATACCTGTTAAAGGTTCGTGTAAGGCTTCCAGAACTTCATTGTTGTTAATTGAAAACATTCTTGGTACACCTTCTGCCAGATTTCTTCCGGTGATTTCAATGGTTTTGACTTCGGTTGAAGGGTAGGCACAACCAATTTCTTTCTTGATTTTTTCAGCAGTTGTTTCACCAATCAATGTGCCATAACTACGGCGAACATAGGAAATTATCGCTTCGTCAAATTTATCTCCGCCAATTTTAACCGATGCTGAATAAACAATACCATTCAATGATAAAACCGCAACTTCAGAAGTTCCACCACCAATATCTAGAACCATAGAGCCACGAGCCTCGTGAATTGGAATTCCGGCTCCGATTGCTGCTGCCATTGGCTCTTCAATCAGATAAACATCTGATGCTCCTGCTTCATCTGCGGATTCCTGAATTGCTTTTCTTTCAACCTGTGTTGAACCGCATGGAACACAAATCAGAACTCTGGAACTCGGTTTTAACCATCTGTTTGAGTGAACCTTACGTATAAAATGTTGCAACATTGCAGAAGTCATTTCAAAATCAGCAATCACACCGTCTTTTAAAGGACGGATTGTCATGATATGTCCGGGTGTACGACCGAGCATCATTTTTGCCTCGATACCAACAGATGCTATATCCTTAGGACCACCTATACCTTGATCCATTCTAACCGCAACAACAGAGGGTTCGTTGAGGACAATTCCATGATCTTTCATGTAAATCAGCGTGTTCGCTGTTCCTAAATCAATTGATAAATCATTTGAAAAAAGGCTTCTGAATTTTTTAAACATAATATGTCAGTAATTAATTTCGTTTGTATAGGAAAATGGCATAATACGGCTCTTTTGGTTAAAATGATGCCGACCGTTAATTATATATTACAAAAGAGATTTTTATGTTAATAAATCGTAAAGAAGTCGAACAAATAGCAAATCTTGCAAAGCTAAGTGTGAGTGAAAATGAAATAGATACTATTATGACTTCTCTCAATTCAGTTGTTGAAATGATTAACCATATCAACGAAGCTGATACTGAGTCCGTTAAATCGATGGCTAATCCGATGGATGCAGTGCAAAGATTTCGTGTTGACGATGTTACAGAAACTTCCAACAAAGAAATTCTTTTGAATATGGCAACAGAATCCGATGAAGACTACTATCTGGTTCCTACGGTGGTTGAATAACGATGAAGTTTCAAAGCATTTCACATATATCCGGATTGCTAAAAAATCGGGAAATTTCAGTTCAGGACATTCAAAATCACTACTTTGAAAGACTTACAAAGTATGCAGAAAACTTAAACTGTGTTATTAATTTCACATCAGATTTAGCAGCGGAACAAGCTCTGCGAGCTCAGCGGATGGTTGATGAAAATAGAGCGTCCGTTTTAACCGGAATCCCTCTGGTCCATAAAGATTTATTCTGCACTCAGGGAATTGCCACCACATGTGGTTCAAGAATGCTTGAGAATTTTATCGCACCCTACAATGCAACTGTAGTTGAAAATTTACAATCATCCGGTGCAATCACTCTGGCAAAAGCAAACATGGACGAATTTGCTATGGGTTCTTCCAACGAGAATTCCTATTTTGGAGCTGTTAAAAATCCATGGAATTTGAATAAAGTTCCGGGTGGTTCATCCGGTGGTTCGGCAGCGGCTGTGGCAGCCGGTTTGGTTCCATTTGCTACTGGAACAGACACCGGAGGTTCAATCAGACAACCGGCGGCTTTATGCGGCATTACCGGAATTAAACCAACTTATGGGCGGGCTTCTCGTTACGGTATGGTTGCTTTTGCATCCAGTCTGGATCAGGCAGGTGTATTTGCCAAAAGCGCTGAAGATTGTGCTTTTGCCTTGTCAGCTGTTTGTGGATTTGATGAAAAAGACTCAACGTCGGCTCAAGTTGAAAAAGAAGATTTTAGTCTTAACCTCAAAAAACCGATTAAAGGCATAAAAATCGGTATAGTCAGAGATTGGATTGATAGCTTATCGGCTGAAATTAAGGAAAAAACAATTCAATCCATTTCAGAATTGGAGAATCAAGGAGCTGAAATTGTGGAAATTCAGTTGCCAACTTCACATCTGGCGGTGTCGGCATATTATGTGATTGCACCTGCGGAATGTTCATCGAATTTATCTCGGTTTGATGGCATTCGTTATGGACATAGATGTGAGAACCCTCAAGATATTAACGATTTGTATATACGTTCGCGAACTGAAGGTTTCGGAGAAGAAGTTAAAAGACGTATTATGGTCGGAACTTGGGCGTTGTCTGCCGGATTTTATGATGCTTATTATCGCAAAGCTCAAAAAATCAGAAGACTGATCGTGAATGATTTTGCCTCTGCATTTGAGAAGGTCGATGTCATTGCAGCACCGGTATCACCGGAAGTGGCATTTGATTTCAATGCCAAAAAAGATCCGGTTAGTATGTACAACGAAGACATATTTACCATTCCTTCTTCACTTGCGGGCTTGCCATGTTTGTCAATGCCGATTGGATTGGTTGATGGTTTGCCGGTGGGATTGCAATTAATTGGGAATAAATTACAAGAAAGCCAAATTCTGAATGTGGCATATCAGTATCAACAAAATACTGAGTTTCACCGTTTAGTGCCGGAGGGATATGATGAGTAATATTCAATGGGAAACGGTTATCGGGCTTGAAATTCACACTCAATTGAAAACCAAAAGCAAACTCTTTGCGGGTACGAGCACTCAGTACGGCGCTTCTCCAAATTCACAAGTGAGCCTGTTGGAAGCAGCCGTTCCGGGAACATTACCTGTTTTTAATGAAAAAGTACTGCGTTATGCAATTCGATTTGGTTTGGCAATTGACGCGAAAGTGATTGCCAAAGAGTCCCGTTTTGACAGGAAAAATTATTTTTATCCCGATTCTCCCAAAGGTTATCAAATCACTCAATTGAAACATCCGATAGTTGAACATGGAACCGTGATTATTCAGACAGAAGACGGTGAAAATAAAACAATCCGTGTTAATCGAGCCCATATCGAAGAAGATGCCGGCAAATCAGTTCATGATAAATATGCCGATTATTCGGGAATAGATTTGAATCGTTGCGGAACCCCATTGATTGAGATTGTTTCCGAACCTGATATGTCTAATGCCAAAGAAGCAGTCGCTTATATGCGGGAAATTCACACCATTGTGACTCATTTGGGAATTTGTGACGGAAACATGCAGGAAGGTTCTTTTCGTTGTGATGCGAATGTTTCGGTTCGACCGGTTGGGCAAAAAGAACTGGGAACACGCACCGAATTGAAAAATATTAACTCTTTCCGCTTTGTTGAAAAAGCCATCAATGTGGAAGTTAAAAGACAAATTAAACTTCTGGAGTCCGGTGAAAAAGTCACTCAGGAAACTCGTTTGTATGACTCGGATAAAAATGAAACCCGAGCTATGAGGAGTAAGGAAGAGGCAAATGATTACAGATATTTCCCTGATCCGGATTTATTACCGGTGGTGATTGATCAGTCCTACATAGACAATGAACGACAATTTATTCCGGAGTTTCCTGCGGCGAAACAGGCTCGTTATATTGCTGAGCTTGGGCTGAAAGAGGAAGATGCAAAAATTATAGCTTATGATAAAGAGTTATCAGGACTATTCGACGAGACAATCACCTTACAAAAACAATCGACACCGCAGATGTGTGCGAATATGTTATTGGGTGAATACAGTTCGTTATTAAAAGCAAATGACAGTAATTCTGAAATGCCGGTGTCATCAGCTCAATTGGCTAATCTTCTGGAAAATTTAGCTTCAGGAAAAATTTCGCACAAAATCGCAAAGGTTATTCTGGAAAAAATCTGGAATACAAAGATTTCAGCCGATGAAATTATTGAGAAAGAAGGTTTGGCTCAGGTTTCCGATAGTGGCGAGTTAGAGCAGATTATCAAAACATTGGTTGAAAACAACCCATCGCAATTTGATGAATATAAGCAAGGCAATATGAAGATGTTTAATTTCTTTGTCGGCCAGGTAATGAAACAAACAAAAGGCAGAGCGAACCCGGCTCAAGTTAAATCAATTTTGGAAAATTTTTAAGAGAAAAGTATGAGTAAAGCACTAATTTGTGGCTCTTTGGCCTATGACACTATTATGGTTTTTGAAGATCAGTTTGTTAACCACATTCTTCCGAATCAAATCCACAAATTAAATGTATCGTTTTTTGTGCCTAGCATGCGCCGTGAGTTTGGTGGGGTTGCAGGAAATATAGCCTATAACCTCAAACTTTTGGGTGGAAATCCTGTACCAATGGGAACAGTCGGACAGGATTTTGTTCCTTACCAACAGTATCTTGAAGAATTAGGAATTTCACTGGATGGTATTATGGTCAAAGATAAAATGTTCACTCCGCAGGCATTCATCACAACCGATCAGGATAACAATCAAATTACGGCTTTCCATCCCGGAGCAATGAGCCTTTCACATGAGTGTAAAGTTTCAGATCACAAGAATGTTAGTATCGGTATTGTTGGACCTGATGGTAGAGATGGAATGATTACACATGCTCAAGGGTTTGTTAATAACGGCATTCCTTTTATATTCGATCCCGGTCAGGCTATGCCATTGTTTGATGGGAATGATTTAAAACAATTTATCGATCAGGCAACCTGGATGGCTGTGAATGATTATGAGTATGAACTGGTTTGCGAACGAACAGGCTGGGAAGCGAAAGAAATAGCATCTCATTTGAAAGCACTGATTGTCACTCGTGGTGAAAAAGGCTCGGAAATTTATACAGATGATACTGTTTATCATATTCCTGTAGTCACTGCTGAAAGGATTGTTGATCCAACGGGTTGTGGTGATGCTTATCGTGCCGGTTTGTTGTATGGAATTATGAATGACCTTGATATGCAAACCACAGGACGGATTGCCTCTTTACTCGGAAGCATCAAGATTGCTCATGCCGGAACTCAGAATCACTCTTTTACTAAAGATGAGTTTATTGATTTATTTGAAAAAGAATTCGGCTATCGCTTTTAAAAATGCTTGTAAAATTTGAATTAATTGCTGAAAGCGTTTTTTAGTTGTAATTACTCCCGCTTTTTGAAAAAATATTAGCAGTTTAAAAGTTTAGGTTGTAGTTGAATCAGCTGCACCGGGAAAAATATTATGATTGACGCAGATGGTTATCGACCCAATGTGGGTATAATCCTGCTCGGTGATAATGGTAGAGTTTTTTTTGCAAAGAGATATCAAGATAACGGTTGGCAATTCCCGCAAGGAGGGATTAATTCCGATGAAACCAACGAAGAAGCAATGTATCGTGAATTGTATGAGGAAATTGGTCTTGAACCTCATCATGTAGAACTGCTGGGTTCAACACCGGGTTGGTTACGTTACAAACTGCCGAGAAAATATCAGAGAAAACAGTCAAAACCATTATGCATCGGACAGAAACAGGTCTGGTTTTTGCTAAAGTTTCTTGGAACTGAAGCCCACCTGACTTTGGATCACACCGAAAGCCCTGAGTTCAGCGAATGGAAGTGGGTGCACTTTTGGTATCCTGTGAAAAAGGTTGTTAAGTTTAAAAAAGGGGTCTATATTCAGGCTTTGAAACACCTTGAGCCTTTGATGAAGTCCAGTTAAAAATTTTTATGTTATCAAGTTACCAAGAATGTTGGTTACTTCATTCTTGGTAATGTGACGCCTTGCTGACCTTGATATTTACCGTTTTTGTCTTTGTAAGAAACAGCACACTCTTCATCAGATTCAAAGAATAAAAATTGAGCAACACCCTCATTGGCATAGATTTTTGCCGGTAATGGTGTAGTGTTTGAAAATTCCAGTGTCACATGACCTTCCCATTCAGGTTCCAGCGGCGTGACATTGACAATGATTCCGCAACGAGCATAGGTTGATTTTCCTAAACAAACCGTTAATACATTTCTTGGAATCTTGATGTATTCAACTGTACGTGCCAGACAAAATGAGTTGGGTGGAATAATACAGACATCCGACTTCACATCAACAAAATTATTGGTATCGAAATTCTTTGGGTCAACAATTGTTGAGTTGATATTGGTGAAAATTTTAAATTCATCAGCACATCGAACGTCGTAACCATAGCTGGATGTTCCGTATGATATTTTTTTATTTTGCGAATCCGCTGTGATTTGGTTTTCCTCAAATGGTGAAATCATTCCGTGTTCCAACGCCATTTTACGTATCCATTTATCTGATTTGATGCTCATAGTAAAATCCTGTTAAATACTGTGTAATTTCAATTCGGGTGTGGACCTGTTTAAATTAACCGGAAAAGAGGCTAATATTTGTGCGACTTTCATGGCTATTTTCAAACCGGTTTGAGAAACTTCAGAGTCATTTCCCCATACTTTTTCAGGCTTTCCATTATCCATTTGTTCACGAATACTTATGTTTAAAGGAAGTTTACCCAGAAGCTGAGTAGAAAACTTTTCTTGCATGCGCTGTCCCGCACCTTTACCAAAAATTTCAAACTCGTGATTGCAGTTCGGACAATGAAACAAACTCATATTTTCAATTACTCCTAATACTGGCAACTCGACTTTTTTAAACATATTAAAAGCCTTTTGTGCATCAATCAATGAAATATCCTGAGGTGTAGTCACTATTACTGTGGCAGTTACCGGAATTTTTTGCACCATTGTTAGCTGAATATCGCCGGTTCCGGGTGGTAAATCAATCAGCAAATAGTCAATATCGCCCCAACGAGTTTCTTCCACCATTTGCATCAATGCACGAGTAATCATCGAGCCCCGCCAGATTGCCGGAGACTCTTCGTCAATCATGTAACCCAAAGACATGCTTCGGATTCCATTGGCATTTACAGGAATGAAACTTTTATTATCCGGTGAACCCGGTTTGCCGTAATCTCCCAGCATTCTGGGCATACTAGGACCGTAAATATCAGCATCCAGAATTGCCACTTTGGCTCCAAGTTTTTGCAGCGATTTGGCCAACATGACTGTGACGGTGGATTTGCCGACACCACCTTTTCCCGAAGCAACGGCAATAATATTTTTAATTCCATCAATAGGCTCAATTCCTTGCTTGGTTTTGTGAGGTGCGATTTTTGAAGAAATTTTTAAATTCTGGATTTCACAACCTTGCAACGAACTTGATATTTGTTGCTCGAATCCTTCAAAGGGAAATCTGAAACTGAGTTCAGAATCATTTAACTCAAACTGAGAATGATAGTTTAATTGAGTTAGTGGATTGATACACTTATCAATACAATTGGTTTGATTATTCATTATTTAATACTTTGTTTAATAAATTCTTTGTGGATGGGTCCATTTCCATAGTTGGCGATGTACCGTTCTCAATTTGATTAACGATTTCACAAGCCAGTTTTTTTCCTAATTCAACACCCGGCTGGTCAAAGCAATTGATATTCCAAATAACCGCCTGAGTATAAACCATGTGTTCGTAAACAGCCAATAACTGTCCTAGTGTAAATGGTGTCAGTTTTTTCATTAAGATGACGGTGCTTGGACGATTACCCGGGCAACTATTTGAGTGTTTCTCTGAACGGTTGCCTCTTAATAAAGCTGCGGATTGTGCCAGCATGTTTGCCAATAAAAAAGTTTGATTGCGATCGCCTTTTTCCATAACTCCAATGAAATCAATCGGCAAAGTGTCTTTGCCCTGATGAAATGCTTGGAAAAAAGCATGTTGTGAAAGCTGTCCATGTTCACCAAAAATAAATGGTGAAGTCGAGTAATCGACAATATCGCCGTTATTGTCAACCATTTTTCCGTTGCTTTCCATCATTAATTGCTGCATCCATGCTGAGATGTTGCTGAGTCTGGAGTCATAAGGGATGACTGCATAAGCCGGCAAGTTTACAAAATTTCTGTACCAGATTGACATTAATGCCATGATGACGGGTATATTCTCATGAAACGGAGTGTTTTGAAAATGGTTGTCTGTATGTTCTGCACCGGCAAGAAAATTATTAAAATTGCTTTTCCCTATTGCCATTAGCAAAGGGAATCCAATTGACGACCAAACAGAGAAACGACCACCTATGCTGTTATCAAAAGGCATGATGTGGGATTCCGGTACGCCCAATTCTTTTGCTTTTTCAATATTGGTTGTAGCAATCACCAAAGACTGTTTTATTTTGTCAGGTTGGTAATCTTCATAAGAATTCAGTAGTTTGATGATGGATTTAGTATTTTTTTTAGTCTCAATAGTTCCTAAACTTTTTGAACTAATACAAAACAAAGTTTCCGTGATATTTATATTTTGCAAAATGGACTTTAAATTTGATGTGTCAACACTTGCAAAATAATAGACTTTAATATCGTTATTGGTTTGCTGGTTACTTAAGGCATCAATTGCCAATCGCGGTCCCAGATAAGAACCTCCAATTCCGATATTGACGACATTTTTTATTTTCTTACCAAAACCACTGAGCCATTCGCCACTGAGATATTTATCGGCAATATTAAACATGATCTCACGATGGTTTTTAAAATCATTCGGAGATTCAGTTTTTCGGGTAATAACATGTGATGCTGGTTTGTTTTCAGATTGATTAACAATGTCTCCGGCAAACAAGGAGTTGATTTTTTCCTTAAGAAGAGCTGAGGTCGCCAGATTTTTTAGTTCGTCAAGGATTTGAGTGGTTAGCCAGTTCTTGGAGAAATCAAAGTATAACTCATCAAAAGCAAAGCTGAATTGCTTCGTTCTCTCTGGGTTACTTGCAAATAGTTCTTGCAAATCTCTGAAAGAAGAATCTTTGCCTAACTTTTCCAGATTTTTCCATTGTTTGGTGAATTTTGGGTTCATGCCACTTGTAAGGAATAATAGCTTCGGTATTTTATGAAATCAGCGTTTATATTACCAGCAAAAAAAAACCCATCTGCTCCGAGATGGGTTTGAATAAGCTATATTTGTTTAGTACCTAATATGTTTTAGTTGCCCTGCATAGGTTTTGTAGATGGAGAATGAAAGAACCTTCTTCAAAACTTGAGTCTATATTAACAGCCGATTTGTTTTTTTGCAACTACTGGGTCACTGTAATGGCAAAAATGTAGCAAAAATAATACGAAAATTAAAAATGTTGCATATTTACAACTTTTTAATCTCAAGTTCGCTATTTTTGAGGACATCATCACATATAAAATCGCTTAGATTTCCTTTATTTGGAATATTTAGTTGTGGATTGAGCTCATAAAGTGGAATCAAAACAAATTTTCGTTCCGTGATATAGGGATGTGGAATAGAAAGATGTGGTTTTTCTACAACACTATCGCCATAAAGCAAGATATCGATATCAATAATACGAGGTCCCCATTTCTCTTTTCTGACTCTTCCCATGCCACTCTCAACTTTTAGAAGTTTTTCTAGCAGTTTCTCGGGGCTGAGCTTGGTTTTGATTTTGATAACAGAGTTAATAAAATCATTTTGATTCGTATTTCCCCATGCCTTCGATTGATATAGGCTTGATTCCTCAATGACCTTAGTGTGTTTAATCTGGTGAATTTTGGTGATAGCAAGTTTAACATTGGAAATTGAGTCTCCGATATTGCTGCCCAAGCCAAGATATCCGATTATCTTTTTTTTTGTCTTCTTTTTGGTAATATCAGTTCTCTTTGCTTGGTTTTTGATAATGTTTGAATGTGAGTCCACCAGTCACAAAGTTTCTGGATATGTTTACTTTCTCCTTTGCGCAGTAATAAAAAGTCATAAGCGGCGCGGAAACGAGGGTTTTCCAAGGTCGCAAATACTTTCTTCCCTCTGATGACATCAAATCGCAATTGCAGCATCCATATATTACGAATACCGATTTGGATGATTTTTGGAATTGTAATTTTATGACGACACATTTCAAAGATTTCGTTGGTTGCTATCGTATATTTTTCATAATTCGACTTTTTCTGAATGTGTTCGGCTTTAAGCTCAAGCAAAGGCCAGAGAAAACAGGCAAAAAGAAAAATAGGTGTTACGCTTTTGCCATGTTTGATTCTCGCATCGGTACTTTTCAGGGCATTTTGAATGAACTGCATATTGCTATCGTTGTATGTGATAGCATCACTCGCATGAGGGAAAATATACGGAAAAATCTTAAATTGATTGAGTAAACGATATGCATCAACTGCGTTTCCACAATGAAATAGTTTTACCAATTCGTCAAAAAGCCGAATTAAAGAGACATTACTGATGGTTTTGTATTCTTTAAGAAAAGCCTGTTGCATTTCCTCGGTCATTTGTAAACCAAGTTTTGCCTGAAAGCGAATGGCTCGAATCAGTCTCACTGGATCTTCTATAATCCGGATGCTGTCATTATCGCCAATAAAACGAAGTTTCGATTTTTGAATGTCCTCAACTCCACCGCAATAGTCGAGAATATTACCGTTTTCGATGTCAAAATATAAAGCATTACAACTGAAATCACGGCGTGTTGCATCTTCCTCAATATTGCCATAAACATTATCACTAATGATATGACCCTTAACAGCTTTGTGTTTGACATTCTCGGCTTTGCCACGATAAGTCGCTACCTCAAATAATTCACGATTGTGATAAACGTGGGCCAGTTTGAAGCGCCTGCCAATGATTCGGCAATCTTTCTTAAAAACATGTTTTATTTGCTCAGGAGTGGCATTGGTCACAATATCAAAGTCTTTGGGATGCATTCCCAATAATAAATCACGAACGGCTCCGCCGACAATATAAGCCTCAAATCCTTCATCCAGTAATTGGGTAATAATCACTCGTGCAGAGGGAGATATTTCCTCGACGCTGATTCCATGCTGAGCAATATTGTAGGTTTGAAGTTTGATTTTTGTCACTATTTGTTTAAACTCTGAACTTGAAATACTTTACCATTTGCTAATATAAGGCGATAATACTGCGTTGTATTGATTTAACTGTTGAAATTGCACTTTTAAAGGATGCAAGTTTAACATTTTTGTTAAAAATTTGGAGAAATAAATGACTTTTGTTGTAACTGAAGCATGTATTAAATGTAAATATACGGACTGTGTAGAAGTGTGCCCGGTGGACTGTTTTCATGAAGGCCCTAATTTTTTGGTTATTGACCCTGAAGAATGTATTGATTGTACATTATGCGAGCCTGAATGCCCGATTGAAGCAATTTATCCGGAAGACGACTTACCTGAAGGTCAGGAACACTTTTTGGAACTCAATGCCGAGTTATCTGAAAAATGGCCTGTAATTACCCACATGAAAGATGCACCGGAAGATGCTGATGAGTGGGCAGAGGTTCTGGATAAACTTCATTTATTGGAAAAATAATATCAAACTGAGCTGAGAATCTCGTCGCTGATTTTCTCGGCTATCATAATTGTTGGTGCGTTGGTATTTCCCGAAACTAAAGTTGGCATTATTGACGCATCGACCACACGCAAATTTTCGATTCCATGAACCCTGAGTTTGCCATCAACGACTGATAATTCATCGTTGCCCATTTTGCAGGTTCCAACCGGATGATAAATTGTTTCAGCTTTATTGCGGATGAACTCTTCGATTTGTTTTTCGGATTGAATGTCATCGCCGGGGAAGATTTCCTTATCACGAAGTTCATCAAAAGCCGATGCTGAGAAAATCTGTCTTTGGATTTCAAAACCTTTTTTCATGTACCTCCAATCATTGGACTCAGTCAGATAATTGGCATAAATTTTAACCGGTTGTTGTGGATTATTGGATGCCAGTTCCAGCTTTCCACGACTTTCCGGACGAAGATAGCACATGTGTAAAGTATAACCATTGCCTTTCATGCGGTTTCGACCATGGTCATCCAGAATTGCAGGAACAAAGTGAAATTGTAAATCCGGCCATTCTTCATTATTGAGGTCTGTCTTTAAGAAACCACCGGCTTCGGCTGCATTGGATGTTCCGGGACCGGACTTAAAGAGATAATATTGCATCCCGGCTTTAATTTCGCACAGCGTATCATAAGTGATTTTTTGGTTGCATGATTGCACCAGACAAACATCAAGGTGATCTTGTAAATTCATACCAACTCCTTGAAGATCATGCTGGGTTTTAATGTTGTGTTTGGATAAATCCTGAGTACGTCCAATACCCGAAAGCATTAACAACTGCGGAGAATTTAACGCACCGCCACTGAGAATCACCTCTTTTGAAGCAAAAACACTCTGCGTCTTGCCTGATCTGATCACTTCGACACCTTTGGCTGTGTTTTTCTCCAAAAGAACTTTTTGGCAATAGGATTTCGTCCAAATTGTTAAATTATCCCGACTTTTGACTGGCGATAAATAGGCTTGAGCGGAAGAATTTCTGCTGCCGTTATTTTGCGTAACTTGATAAAAACCAAAACCTCTTTGTTTGCTGCCATTAAAATCATCTGTGATATTGTAACCACTTTCTTCACAGGCTTGTAAGAAAACATCGGATAGAGGATTGTGATATTTCAGGTCGGAGACATTCAGATAACCGGAATTACCATGATATTCATTGATGATGCGATGATTGTTCTCGCTTTTTTTGAAATAGGGTAGAACATCCTTGAATGACCAGCCGTGATTTCCTGAAGATTCCCACAAGTCATAATCTTTTTTATGCCCGCGACAATAACACATGGCATTAATCGAACTGGAGCCACCCAATACTTTTCCGCGTGGCCAGTACAATTTGCGGTTATTGAGTTGAGCTTCCGGTTCTGTGTAATAGCCCCAATTTAAAGAGTTGATGTTAACCAGCTTGGAAATTCCGGCGGGCATGTGAATGTATGGATGCCAGTCTTTGCTGCCTGCCTCAATAAGCAGAACTTTGCAATCGGGATTCTCTGATAATCTGTTTGCCATGACACAACCGGCAGACCCACCGCCGACAACGATATAATCAAATGTTAATTTTGTCATTCCACTAATCAATTCTATAAAGTGGATATTTTACAATAGTGTTGAGGATTAAAAGGGTTTTGGAATTATAAATTGTTAAAAAGCTGATAGTTATCAAATTGAATTTCGGCTTTGAGGGACAGGAATTGGCTCTTCATCGTGATTGGCAAAAATTTGTTTAGCAATTTTAATAAACTTAGACTCAGAATGATGAATCCCCAAGTTTTTCGCCATCAGATAGTGAGCACCAATGCTTTCAATTTCAAATTCTTTGCCAACAACTTTAAATCCGGCTTTTTTGTAGAATTTTGCGGCATTGGTTCGAGCGTTACACCAGATGACATCGGCTTTTTCATCAATGGCATGATTGATACAGGTTTGCAGAAGTTGCATACCAATGCCCTTGCCTTGAAATTCAGGCAGAACAGCCATTCCGCGAACTCTCCATGATTGCTTGAGGGCAAAATCAGGATGTTGTTCTTTATAAATTGATGCGGCACCAACTGTTTTAGATTCAATAAACGCAGCGAAGTGCTTGGTGTGTTTGAATACATCTTCGGGATAATAGCAGTTAGAAAGAGGTTGATTGGGTCTGAGAACCTGAGAACGGATGGCAATCAATGGCTCAAGAGGTGATTGTTCAATCACAGTTTCAGTCACTACTTGCCTCAGCGGTTGCATCGTGTGGATGAAGGCTTTCGTGGTGGTGAACTCTCAACCAGAAGCCATCGAGATCGTCTTGTTGTTGCAATGCATGTTTTATTCTTCTGGCAGCATCTTCGCAAAACAATAAGTTTTTGCCATTTAATCGAGCAAACTCCTGTTCGTCTTCACGTTTGACCGCAGCTTGAACAACGGTTTGCAGAGATTCTTCAACGATATCAATGTATTTTTGGAGCGGAATCTGCCGGCAATCATTTTTTAAAATGGTTCTGACATGGGCCGTTGATCTCTGAGCATGTGGTGTGGCATTGATTCCTTGTTCGCTGCCAATCCATGCCAATACTTCGTCAAAGTTTAAATCCTTAGGGGAAAAATTATTTTTAAAATTTTCCTGAATCAGTGTTCTGGCAAGAGCCGCCGAACAAGGACAAGTACTTGAATAGGTCACACTAAAGTCCAGTTCGATATGTTTGATTTCATCTTTTTCTCGAACTAATAGCAAACTCACAGGATAACTTCTCCATCCGGAATTATCACTAACAAGAGCTTTGCGACGAATCAAGGCATCAAAATCCACTTCAACCAGAGCGTTTTGACTCATTTCTGAATGAGATTGCAGGAACTGCTCGGTGAGTTGTGACAATGTTTGAAAATCAATAGACTGATGTGAGAAGACTTCATCACATGCCAGATAAAGTCTCGACATGTGAATTCCGCGTTTGCTTTCATCATCCAGGCTGACTTCTGCACGCACTCGTGCAACCGACGGAGGAATTTCTGTGTCTGCATTGATACAAATCGGCATTTCAATATCCGACATACCAACCCATTGCAATGTTCCGGCAACTTTGGCTTTGACATCGGCTGCAACATCAGGAAGTGTACAAATGTTTTGTCGCGTTTTATCTAACAATTTACTAATCCGCTATTAAAAAGTCTTTTGGCATCATTGCCAATTATAGAAGATATGGTCACAATATGATGCTTTAAAGCAAAGATTAAGATATTTTATTAAAAAACATAAAATTTTACATGTTAAAATAAAGATGTGACGAAGTTCACATTTTTGCCGGAACTTTGTTAAGCTAAGTTTCAAACTATTTGTTGTATTATGCACACTTGGAGTTGAAAACTATTTTAAAATCAACTGAATCACGATGGTTTAGTGGTGTTTTTAGGTGAAAGTCATGAAAAAATTTGGTCATTATGAGGTCACAGCCGAACTCGGAAGAGGTGGTATGGGTGTTGTTTATAAAGGATTTGAGCCATCTTTGAACAGAAAGGTTGCAATCAAATGTCTTGCAAAACATTTGCTTGATGATAAAGATCTTGTGGAACGCTTCACGCGTGAGGCAAAAGCAACAGCTGCATTGAATGATCCGAATGTGATTCAGATTTATTACATTGGCGAAGAAGAAGGGCAACCATTCTTTGCAATGGAATACATAGAAGGGCGCTCATTGGATGATTTGCTAAAAGGTGGAAACACACTTTCAGTCAGCCATGCCAAAAATATACTCAAACAAGCATGCAGTGGTTTGGAAGCTGCACATAAAATTGGTTTGGTTCATCGTGACATCAAACCGGCAAACATGATGATTACCAATGATGGAACACTAAAAATTGTTGATTTCGGAATTGCCAGAACACGCGAATACGGCGATAAACTCACGAATACAGGAGAATTTGTTGGTACGCCTGGATATTTATCACCGGAAGTTTGTATCGGTAAAGAGGTTGATGCCCGTTCTGATATTTTTTCACTCGGTATTGTATTTTATGAAATGCTTGCCGGAAAAGTTCCTTTTGAAAATGACAGCCCATTAGGTTTGATGCTTGAGGTGGTTCAATCAGAGATTCCTGATATTCGCACTTTGAACAATAAAGTTGACAAGAAAACATCATATATATTGAATAAAATGATTGCTAAATCTCCTGACGAACGCTACCAAAGTTGTTCCGATATTATCAGAGATTTGGGTAATACAATTGATAATCAGGATATCAAAGCCATTCAGAGTGAGTCCAAAGTCGTCAAACATACAGTAACCAAGAAAAAGATTTCTGAGCAAATTACTTTACCGGGCGTGGCAACAGTTACCAGCAATCAATTGGTAACAACGCAACAAAAACAACCAGGCTCATCAAAATTATGGTTGATTGCAGCGACATTATTTGCAGTTGTAGCCGCTGCCGGCTTTGGATATTACAAAGGGTATTTTCCGATTCCGGGAGCAAAAGATGACAGCAATCAGCCCATGATGACTTTAGCTGATGATAACCTTATGAAAGCAGGGCTGACTTCAGGTAGTCAGGATATGAAGCAAACTGGTGATGATTCTCTAGCAGGAATAGTTACAGATGAAGAAAATTTTTTAGCTGATACCGATGATATTGCCAATGATGACTCATTCGATGAAACAGAAGTCATTAATGAAACAGATAATAATGTGATTGCTGATGTGGACTCAGGAGTTGTTACAGAGCAAATGTTAACAGCAGACAATATTGATTCGGATCAAACTCAAGCAACCATGAACACAAGTGTAAGTGAACTAGCTGTTGAAAATGGTTCAGGACTGGTGGCTAAAGCGAGCGATAATTTGGTGGCATCCTATGATAAATCTCAAAGCCAATCTGTTGCAGAATCCAAGTTAAACTCAGCTCCTGTGAATACACAAGAAAAGTTCATACAAACATATAAACCGCAACCGGTAAAACTGGATAAAGGAGTTGTTGTGATTGCATTCGGCGACCCGGCGATAGCGAACCCGATTGAAAAGATTGTTGAAACGGAGTTAAAACAGCAAAATATCAAAGTCATGAATGAGCTGTTTATCCCAGGCATGAAACAAGTCATGAATAACGGAATGGATTTTGCAGCCATGAAGTCTTTGATTGAGAAAAACGGAGGGCAGGCAATGATTATAGCTAATGTGAATTATATCGGCTCGCAGGAATTGCTTTATGCCGGTCGCAGCAGTGAGTTAATCAATGCTCAGATTGATGTTGACACCTATGATATTCAAACAGGTGATAGTATTGGGACAGGGTTTGGCTCCAATATCAGTTATACATCGTTGAATGCCACCGAACAGGCGTCGGATGCGATTCAGCCTTATTTGCATCAATTAAGTTCAGAGCTTAAGGACAAAATTTAAAAAGCAAGCCTGTCATAAGCCCAGTATAAACCGGTCAGGCTTATAATAAGTGAGAGAGGCACGATAATGATATTTCGATACCATTGTTTGTGCCTGAACCAAAGCGATAAGCCGAAGAAACAAATAGCGATAATTGTTAGTTGCCCCAACTCAACACCAATATTAAAAAATATTAAGGCTGTAGCAAAGGC
The DNA here is from genome assembly GCA_041395445.1 of Gammaproteobacteria bacterium. Lineage (NCBI taxonomy): Bacteria > Pseudomonadati > Pseudomonadota > Gammaproteobacteria > Gammaproteobacteria bacterium. The sequence goes on from JAWLAO010000003.1 coordinate 383,704, forward strand.
ATTCTCCGGCATTCCAAAATCGGCCAACATACTGGCAAAGCCCATTCCGTGAAGTAAGCCGAAGGCGAAAACGATGACCAGTCTCCACGGTTTTATCTCTTTGAAAAAAATATTTTCAATCCCAACGTAAGCAATAGAAAGCGCGATCAGAGGTTCAACTATGTTTGCGGGCAAGGTAAACACGCCTAGCATTGCTAAGCTGAGAGTAATGGAATGAGCCAGAGTAAACATTGTTACTTGCCACAATAATGGTTTGAGTCTGATACTGAGAAGAAAAATTCCGATAATAAACAAAATATGATCAAAACCTTTGGGGAGAATATGCTCAAAACCGGCAACCGTATAGGTTTTAATTGTTTGAGATATTGGTGGTTCATGAAAAATTTCTGTGAGTGAAAAAGCCTGACTCCATTGATCTTTTCTCAACCATTGCCAATTCGACCAGTGCCACTTTTCGTTTTCCTCATCCACTTGTCGAACACGAACCGCATTGTCCGCAAATGCAGCCGGATAATACCAACTCAATTGTTTAATATTCCGAGGAATTTCACCTTCTAAGACAATCAAACTGATTCTTGGAACTTTGGTATAACCGGGTTCCGGAATTTCAACTGATGAAATTTGCAGAGGAATTAGTTTGTTATCGAGTTTGAGTTTAACCTCTTTTAAAAACCTATCCTCAAAGCGTTTAAACTCATCAAGTAATATGGAAGGTTGCATTTCGCGCAATACATCATACTTTTCTGAGTTTGGGGATTCGGTAGTATTTTTATACTTAGAATTTATCCCGGTGAGCATAGCCTCAACACTGGCTCGTATTTCGATACGATAATATCCTTCGGTAAAAACACTGATTTCAACCAATGCCGGTTTTACAATATCTGCAAATCCAATTTGTGGGATCAAAAACAGTAAAAACAGTCGAACAATAGTTCTGTTCATGTTTTTTACTATTTACCTCTTTCGATAACTTGCCTAACTTTAACAGCCGATACTTGTGCCTGTTTGAAATCACCTTTATCAAAATAACTCTCTGCCAAAAGATACTCTTTCTCAGCAATTGAAGTATCTATTCCTTGTTCAGAAGCATTTGTCAAATATTGTTTGGCTTCAACTAATGCCACTCTGGCGATTTCTTGAATGGTAATGCTTTCATTGGATTGTTCGATTTTGCTTTTTGGAGTAGAGTTATTATCCTGAGTACAGGAGCTTGTAATGAAGGCTAAAATAATTAGGGTGATTATTCTCATAATTAAAATTTGGTTTGTGATTAATTTTTCTTAATTTTACATTAATCATAGATATAAAAAAAGAGAATGCTCTCACTTGAACATCCTCTTTTTTATTTAAAGAAGTCTTAGCTTGTTACAGTGTAACAGTTTCTTCCAGTGTATCTCCTGTAGAATCAACCCACTTGAATACCACAGCATCACCCGCTGCACGGCCTGTCAGATTTAATTCCAGGAATGGATTTTTGGAAACGCCCGGTCCAATGTTTGCTTCAAAAACTTGTGTTTCACCGACATGAGCAGTAATAGTTTGAACAAATTTTGCAGGAACTACATTACCAGCCTCATCTTTACGACGACCGGATTCCATATCATGTTTAATGAGCACTTTGATATTGGCTTTATCGCCTTTTAGTTTTGCTTTAATTCTCATATTCTTCTCCTTAACCGCCGCAACCGCCGATTGTTACTTTAACTTCAGACTCTGCTGTGTAGGCTTTTCCGCCTGCTTTAACAACAGCTATGACTTTAGATGTTTCACCCATTCTGACACGGATTTTGAAGTCAGGTTCTAAACCGGGAAACATTTTGAATTCAGCAGTCATAGGATTAGGGTTTTTCTCAACGAATAATGAAATGCTTTCAATATCATCTAAAGTTGAGCTGACCTGAACTGGTACAACAGCACCATTTTCAGCAATCTCAGGCGCAACAAGGCTTATTTTGTCACTAGGAACTGCCCCTTCTGCTCCCATAGCAGCTAAAGCTGCACTATAACTATCAGCTTTAAAAGCTGACTCCATCCACTCAGCAAACGCACCGAATGGAACCATTACGACGGCACTTCCAGCGATGATGCGCTTTAACATGCCTCTTCTAGTTAGACTCATAAGTTTCTCCTAAATAAAAATTTGTCAGTCATTCTATACCATTCATCTTATATTAGCAATATTGAATATAAGCTGAACGATAATAATATTTCTTGTTTAAACTATAATTCTGCATCCTTGACCATGAAATCAACTGCTGCTTTCACATCATCGTCAGATAACTCCATATTACCACCTCTTGGTGGCATAACGCCGTACTGTCCTTGATAGCCATTAATTGCATGCTCATAAACTTTACTTTTACCTTGTTGCAAACGGTGTTCCCAAGTGACCGTGTCTTCAACTTTTGGTGCGCCAGCTAACCCGGTTCCATGGCATAAACGACAAGTTGCGTCGTAAATTTTCTGTCCAAGCTCGTGTCCTTCAACAACAGCTGTTTCTTCAACAACATCTTCAGCACCAGAACCGTATCCTAATAGTGCTGTTTTAATTTCCAGCGATGCCGGGTCTTTACAATCTTTCATGCAACGAGTGTTATGAGTATCCGGTCTTTTATCCATCACAAAGCCATCTTCGTTTGGCATTTTGATTTCATGATAAGTATCGGCACTAAATACAAACTCTTCATCTTCGATGATATCGTTTAAATAAAGAACGTAAGCCGAAATCGACCAGGTTTCATCCCAGGTCAAAGACTGCGCCGATGGAAATGGCATCGCTCTATGCGTGTAGTCAATCAGTGTTGAAGCATAAGGCCAATAACTACCAACTGTTCTTTCCGGTTTTTGTGGATCAGTTAGTGTTCCTTCTCCACCTGCTAAAACAGGATTTCTGCCCACACCTTCACCGAAAGATCCGTGACAACTAGCACATTTTTTATCAAATAACTCTTCGCCATCAGCTGCTGTACCGCTTCCCGGTGGAAGGTTATGTCCGTGTCCGACTTCGATATGCCAACCGGCAATTTCTTCATCGGTTGCAGTTTGACCGAAGTTGAAAGGACCTTTTACCGAAATTTCTTTGTACTCAGCAGCAATGGCGCCAGGCATTTGAATTTCTTTCCCTTCAACTTTAGGAGTGTTATCAGACTTCACCTCTTGAGATTGACTGACTTCCGAGTTATTGCTTTGTGAGCAAGCCGAAATTGCTAAAGCGAGAACGGTAACGGTTAAACCTTTTGTTAAATTATTAAACTTGTACACTTTCCACCTCTCCGTTTTTATTTACTTTCCAAGTATGGATGGCATTGTTGTGATAAATACTAGAAACTCCACGAGCTTCTCGCAATTGTTCAATGGTTGGTTGGACATATCCGTGCTCATCTGTTGCGCGAGATTGAATCAGCATTTCTTCACCATTCCACTCAAACGGGAAGCTAAATCTTGTCCAACATTTGTCTAATACCAGGCCATTGAGTTCGGCTTCGTGCCAGTTGATTCCTCCATCAAAAGAAATATCAACATGTTTTATTTTGCCTGTACCGGTCCATGCCAGTCCATTCATAATATATTTTCCGTGTCCTTTCAAAGGTTTTTCCGGACAAGGGAATGTTACAATCGCTTTTGCTTCCATAATCCATGAAAACATATAAGCTTTACCAATCAGCTCTTCACGATTTGGATCTCTTGGGCTGATAAGGTCCGTGTATTTGGAAGTTTCCTCACGTTGGTACATTGGTTCTTCAGTGATTTCTAATCTCCTGAGCCATTTAATTGAGGTATTGCCTTCCCAACCCGGAGTTAATAGCCTTAAAGGATATCCTTGCTCGGGACGTAGGGCTTCGCCATTTTGTCCAAAAACAACCAACGTATCATCCAATGCTTTCTCCATAGGAATGGAACGGCTCATACCTGCGGAATCCGCACCTTCTGCTAATATCCACTTTCCTTCAGGTTTGACACCAACTTCCTCCAGAATTGTTTTTAACGGAACTCCAGTCCATTCGCAACAATTGGTCATCCCATGTGTGAATTGTAAACGTCCCACCTGAGGACCTTTCCATTCCATTGCTGAGTTTGCAGGGCATTCAATAAAGTGAATTCTTGATACATTTGGATAGCGTTTGATATCTTCCATGGTCAGGATTAATGGTTTCTCAACTAAACCATGAATCATTAATCGGTGATCTTTAGGATCAATGGTCGGAACTCCGCCGTGATCTCGCTCAAAAGCCAGACCATTTGGTGAAATCATGCCGTTTATCTCAGCAAGAGGAGTAAAGCTGATAGATGCAATCGAATCAGGCGTCAACCATGGAACTCTTTTACGAACGACATCTTCTTCATATTTGGAAGGGACTCCATAAGGATTGGTATTGACCGGTTTTCCAAGAGTTCTGGACCAATTTGGGACGTCAGGTGGTAAATTTCCGGCAGAAGCTGAACCGGCTATGATTACAGCTGATGTCGCTGCAGCTTGGCCTAAAAATTTTCTTCTGCTGTTTTCAGATGCTTTATTCTCTAATGCTCCAGAAAACGGTACTTCATTGTTCGTTTCATTATCTATTATCGATTTATCATCGGCCATGATAACTCCTATTGTATATTCATTAGCAACCTCTAATATTATCAAGAGAATAGGGAAAAAATCTAGATATTACTGTGAATATTTATGAAAAGACTTGAAAAGTGACTAATGGCACATGTGTATCGGTGTAATACATGTATAATACACCTATCAGTTAACTAATTGAGGTAATTAACATGAATACAGCCTATGAATTGAGTATCAATGATGAGGTAAAATCTCATTTTGAAAAAATCTTGCAGTCTTCAAGACAGCATAATGAACATGAAGTTATTGCAGCGGTTAAAAAGACTTTGGATAAATTGAATCGGCAAAAAGTTGAAAAGTATGTTGAAAGTCATATTGAAACATTAAAAACAATGTTGGATATGTTAACGGATAATGAATGGAATCTTGATGAGAAAGACAGGAAACATGTTCTGTCAGCAATGCAATATTTCACACATGAGGATGATATTATTTCTGATGATATTCCTGTAATTGGTTTATTGGATGATTGTATAGTGATAGATATTGTGGCTGAAAAGATAAAGGATGAGATAGAAGCGTTTGTTGATTTTAGAAATGTTGTAAAAGTTCATGCAAGGGACGAAAAGTTCACAGTTGAAGATTGGATTGAAGCCAAACGACAAGATTTGTTTAGTCGTATGCGCCATCGCCGAAACAGACGCAGAAGTAACAGCCGCACAAGAGGAACCAGTTTCTCAGTTGCGTAGTTGAAAAAATACCTCTCTTAAGCCCTTATGCTTGAAAAAGTATGAGGGCTTTATTTATTAAAGATATCTGAAATTGCAACCGGTGTTTTAATATAACTTCCCTGTAGATAATCAATGTTCGCTTTTAACAATTCTGATGCCAGACTGGAGTTATCAACCATGTGGGCAATAACCTCATAACCTAAGACATGTGCTTTTCTGATTGTTGAAGCAATGTTATTTGGATTTTCTGCATCGAAAAGATGCTTGTCTTCCAATGATGGCGGTAATAATCGTATCCAACTCACATTGAGTTTTCTGGCAGCTTTCCAAGCAATTGAGGAGTAATCAAAACTACCTAAACAAATTTTAATTCCTGTTTGTTTGATTTGTTGCCCAATTTCACCAATATGCTCAAAAGTGTCAACAACATCTTGCAAATGAAACTGCACATAGAGTGAATCTTTTGGTAAATTGAGTTGCTTGATAATTTCCAGTTTCTTTGCTCTTGATTCACGATCAGTATATGCAAGAGTCACTTGGTTTAATAGTACTTTTGGCGGAGAATTTTCATGAATTCCTGAGCGAATCACACGGATTGCACGTTCCAGAGCAAATCTGTCAATAACTCTGAGCAATCCGGATTTCTCTGCCACATTGATGTATTCAATGGTTTTAAATCTTTGAATGGAAGAGTCCGTGTCAATATTTAAAATAAGCTGGAAAATTTCTTCCTCCTCATGACGAGCAGAAACAATTGGATAAAATTGCCATGCAAGGTCACGAGTTTTAATCATATTTTCCAATCGAGACTTAATTGTATAAAAACGCGTTTCTTCAATACCTTTCTGAAGTTTTAATATTTCGCTCTGAGTTTCATTTGATTCGATGAGAATGCTTTCGGCTTTTTGCAATAAAGTATCGTGATCTTTTGCTTGTGGAATATTGGTAAGTACGATGACAGACATCTGAAAAGAATAATTCCTATCAACAACAGTGTAGCTATTATCTTCATACCAGGATTTAATATCTTCAGCAGTTTTTATAGCTGAGGCTTCATCTAAAGTATTAAACCCAATTACATAAACTCCATCAGCAATTTTTGAAAAAAAATCGACTGCAGGATTGGTGTTTGGGGTCTTTGAGCAAACAGTGTTGCATAATTTACTAAACCCTGAATAGCCGATTTCCCTTTGAATTTCGGTTTTATTATTAACCTTAAACCACATGAATGAAGCTAAAGGATTATCAATGTTTTCCTGGTAGAATTTCTGTAAATCAGACTCTTGAACATTGACCTTATGATAAACTCGATTCGGATTCAATTCATTGAGAAAAACCTGATTGTTGAGGTTTCGCTGAATACGGTTTTTAATAGAGGCAACCAATAAATCAGACTTGATGGGTTTGGTAATTAAATCATCAGCACCGGCATTAAGAACCAGCATTCTTGATTCAAGAGTTGTATCAGCCGTCAAAAAAACAATTGGAAGGAAACGATACTTGGGTTCTTTTCTAATAATTGAAACAATTTTGTCTCCTGTTACATCACCAAGATATAAGTCAAGTAATAATAAATCCGGTTTGTAGTCCGCAAGTGTATCAAGAATATATTCTGACTTTGTGATTGATTTTACGCTAAAGCCGGCATCTTTTAAAATATGCTCGGTAATTGCAATTTGGTCTTCATCGTCATCCAGAAACAGAACCTTTTGTCTCTCTTTTCCGAGTCCGAGCTGAAAATAACTGGAACTGAGTTCTGAGAATTTATCAGAATTTACTAATTCAATATTGTTATTAAGCAAAATGATTCGATTATCGACACTGAGGTTTTCGCCGATACAAATAAATCTGTTTTCAGAGGTGATATTGGTATGTTGAATAAGATCAAGCACACTATCAATTTGATTTATTTCGAAAATGACCGCATTCGGCTTTCTATCAGAAGTTTCAATCCTTGAGATGAGTGTTTGAATGGGAATAACCTTAATAGATGGAGCCAAGCTATTATTGATGTCCGATAAACGATCAGACAATGAGTAAATCAATACAGAGTCATTCATATATAGAGTTTAAAATTTGTTTAACAGAGAAATTAATTTGTTTCTTTGAAGTGGTTTTTCGATTATAGCATCAAACCCTAGTTTCTTATAGTTAGTTTTTAATTTTGCAGAGGGCATAGCCGACATCAAAATGATTGGAAGCTTTGGATAGGAATGTTTAATTTTTTTAGAAAAACTATCAGCACGCACATCCCCCAAGTTCATGTCAGTTAAAAGCACATCAATTGACTGAGTTTTAAGGATGTCATCAATATCTTCATTTGTGGTCGTTCTATGAATGACAAAACCGCTTGGTTCCAGCATAAAGGTGAGTAAATCTAAGATATCTTCATCATCATCAACGATTAGGACAGATAAATGACTCTGCTGTTTTGTGACAATATTATTGTCCTCAAGAGGCTTTATATCCGGTTTGTTGATGGGAATTATTAATTCAAATTCAGAACCGATATCTTTCTTTGATGATTTGAGATAAAGCTTTCCACTCATTGAGTTTGCCAGTTTTTGGCTGATATACAGCCCAATCCCGGAGCCGGCTTCACGGCTTTCTCCAACTCTTCCCCAAGGAGAAAAAACGGTATCAAGCTTGTCTTCAGCAATTCCAATTCCGCTGTCAATAATGGTAAAAATATAAGAGTGATTGCTTACTGAAAATACAATCTTTACAAATCCGGACTCCGTGTATTTGATAGCGTTATTCACTAAATTAATTAATATTTGACGAGCTTTAGGAGTGTCTATATAAATCACTTCGTCAGCAAGAGACTCTGTCATTAACTCTAACCCTTTATCTTCTGCAAAGTGATACAAAGTATCCTTAAGTTCTGAAATAAACTCTGAAGAACGGGTTGCCTCAAGGTGAATATCGCTTTCTTTTGCCTGTGAGCGACCGAAGAGTAATGTGTTTTCAATCGTGTGCTTTAAATGAATGGCATTTCTGTGAATGACTTTTAGAGAGTTTTTATCCAGCTCGCCATTCAGCATTAATTCTGAATAACCGATGATTGAAGTTAATGGTGTCCCCAGTTCATGAGAAAGCATGGCAATTAATGCTGCTTTTTCCTGATCGGACTTTTTAAGCTCTTGCTTGGCAATATTTAATTCTTCAGCCAGACGTTTGAATTTATTTTTGGAAATATTATCGTCATGAGCAAATTGTTGGTATTTTTGAGTGACTTGAAAAATTTCAGACTTGTTTACCAGCATAATATAGTCAAGATTTTCGCACTTTATAAAATGAATATCACAAACATTATTCTCATTAATGTTGAAGAAAGGAATTTTAAAATTTTCGGTAAAATTTTCTGATATCAGTATGGGTAGATAATCGGTAATGAAAGTACCATTCTCTGGCGGAAACAAACCTAATGACTCTGGATTTCCATGAGATTCAACAATACTTAAGTTTTTATCTATTCCAAGGCAAAAATATCCATGTCCTTCATTGAGTTTAAGCAAGAACTGTTTGAGAACCGGAGGGAACATCTGCTATTGACCTAAAAGTTTTTTTGCCAGTTCGTTAAAGCTATCTTCAACATTCTCACCCGTTTTGGCGCTTGAATAATGTATCTTTGAAACATATTGGCGAATTTTTTGTAAACTCTCTTCGTTCAGCCGCCATTGATCTTTCAAGTCGCATTTATTGACTAAGCAAATTGCAGGTATGGAATCTAAATCGGGGATGCTTACTTTCTCAAAAATATCAAAAGACTCAGGTTCTGTTCCGTCAAGAACCCATATAATCCCCTGAGTGCCACGGAGGTAATGTTTGTAATGTCCTTCTTGTTCGAACCCGGCGATATCCCAAAGTATCATTGAAATGGAGTCATCATCAATATCAACGGTCTTGGTGGAAATACTGACACCAACAGTGGTTTTATATTTTTCACTAAATTGGTTTTCAATATATTGACGTACCAAGCTGGTTTTTCCAACAGCAAATCTTCCAATGAGACAAACTTTTTTCGCTATTTTCATTGCTCAATATAGGTTTTAAACCTTACAATTTTTTTGCTATCATCAACATCATTGTTGAAATTTTCACATGGAGTTATAGATGTCCGCAAGTGTGATTCTTCAATCATGTTTTCAATAAGCAGGGCTTTAATCGAATCCGCTCGTTGTTGTGAAAATTTATCACTGTTTAGCCCTTGGCAATCACTTTCACCGATAATGGTAATTTGAGAGTTGGGAAATCTGTTTATTAAGGTTTTAATTTGTTCAATCACGGAAAGTAACTCTGAACTATGGCTTTCGGACTCATCAGAAATTACAACAGAATCCCTCTCAATCTGAGATATTATTTTCTCAGTGGAATCAGAGATATCAAGTTGGCTATCTTCAATAGTGACTTCAGGAAACTGTTGTTTGAGTTCAGTTATCAACTTGTTATGAGTAGCTAATTTTGTTGAACCATTAAGGGTTAGTTTGTCTGGCTCAATGTTATATGAAACCCCTTCTAAATTATTATGATTGAGAAGAAACTCTTCAACTTCCATACTGAAGTCGGGTTTAGTAGTATTGCGTATGCTATTGATTCCTGTTACTTTGTTCAGCCTGTCGAAAATGGACTTATAGGAATCATTCGGCAAGTAGCCAGTGAGTGATAAAGTCTTGTGATCAAGATTATAATTGACTTTGGAGTATGGTTTTAAAATGTTATTAATTCTTAAGTCAATAATTTCTTCATCCAATGAGATAAAAGGCTTTGTTTCAAGCTGAATATTGTTTTCTTTTAATTGACTTACATCAGCATCCGGATCGAGCAAACCCTTTGCAACAAAACCATCGCCACTTTTTTTTAGTTCTTGTAAGTAAAGCCCCGGTGTTGAGTTGACGATGTTCTGAGCCTGATTAAATTCAGTGTGTCTTTTATAAGCGAGATAACTTAATCCCGAGATAATCAATAAAAGACCAATGATCCAAGGTACCCAGTTGATTGATTTTTTTTCTTCAGTTATGTTTTTTGTGACCAGATAGGGTCGTAAAAAGTCCTCGATTCCGTCAATACTCTGAAAATTGTTGGTATCTAATAATGAGTCCGAGAAGTTGGAATGAATTTCTTCAATGAGTTTTTGATTGAGCTCTTTAAGTCTTTCAGATGGAGACCCTTTAACAATCATTGCCAAATAAACTTTTGGACCGGTTGCAATCAAAATTTGACTGTCGCCAAAGTCAGCACTCATTAATCCCGAGTCTGTCGATTGAAGTGAATCGCCCACAAAGTCTTTAATCGCTGTCAGCATCGCAGACATGGCGTTTTTGTCTTTAAGGGTTTCCTCTTTTCCTACATGCTGGACTAATAGACCGGTTTCATTATCAATAATGAAGATTTCATTGACCTGATAACGAATTGTTTTTTCAAATACAATTTCCGCAAATGGTATCCCGGTTTTGTAGGATTGCCATCTCCACTTAAGAGCCTTGGCTGAGAATCCAAGCTCTAATGTGCGGTTAATATCGGCTACGAATTGCTTGATACTATTCGTAACTGTTTTACGAATCAGTTGACCCATGATAGGTAAGAGAGAATCAATAATTGATTGCTTGTTCTCAGAAAACGTCTTTGTCACACCATCTTGAATCGGCTTAGCCAATACAATATCAAGTTTGGAGTCTTTTTTCTGTGCTCGCTTTAATGCATTGGCAAGAACCTTTGAAACTTCCTCAGTAAATTGTTCTTCAGAAAGAAGTTTTTTTTTCAGGTTTTCTAGTACTTCAAGCTCTTCTTTGATGAGAAGAGTCTTGAGAACATCTCTTTCCCGGGTCATTTCTAATCGGAAAGGTTGTTTGCCATTTCATTGAGAAGTTTTGCCAAATCATTTCTATGGCTCGCCTGATTGGACAATTTATCAAGCTGGTTCAGAATGTCTGCTTCGGTATCAATTAATTTATTTTCCAGTTTCGATAAATCATCGGAAAGCTTTTTATCGAGCCCTGAATTATCTGATTGTAATTCTTTGTTGATTTTATCGAGCTTATCATTGAGATCTTGTAGAGACTTACTGAAAGTTTTTTCCAATTTTTCGATGGTTTGTTCGATAATTTTTACTTGTTCGCCAAATAGTATATTCCGTATCTGGTCAACAGAGGTGTCCGAAATTTGTGATTTATTCGATTTGTCTGTCATTACTTATCCTTTCATTTGGTTAATAAGCTTATATCCCTGATGATAAACTGAAGCCAGCTTCCAACCATTCGTACCATTTAACATCAGTTTCTTTCTCAGGCGACTGATATGGGTATCAACTGTTCGGGTGCTGATTTCAGAACTTTTCATCCAAATGGACTCAAGAAGCTGGTCACGAGAAATCAACAAGCCTTCATTTTTAAAAAAGTATAAGGCAAGTTCATATTCTTTGTTGGTAAGTGAGATGTTGTTTCCTTTGTAAGAAACTGTATTTGTTAAATTGTTAAAAGTATAAGGAGATGAATCGAAACCATCTTTTTCAGACTCCTCGTCAAGAATTCTGCGACTAACAGCTTTGAGTCTGGCTTTAAGTATTTTTTCGCTAGTGGGTTTGATAATAAAATCATCGGCACCATCGGTTAATGCATTGACGATATCTTTTTCAGAATTTCTTGAGGTTAGAAAAATGATGGGTATATTTCCGTATCGACTGCCTTTAATCCAGTGCAAAACATCCATGCCGCTAATTTTGGGTAAATTCCAGTCAATGAGTAAAATATCCGGAACATCAAAAGAGATTTGCTTGATTAAATCACGCGCCTTCTCGAAAATCGTACACTCATACTCATCACTCAGCCATAGTGAGTACAAATCTGCCTGATCTGAATCATCCTCTAATATAAAGATTTTCATTCCTCTCCCACACTATCTTGTTATTTGACAGTATCATTTATTTACATTATTACAACAACAAATTGATATTGCAAGAAAATAATCATCTCACATAAGCATTTATAAAAATCTGAGGAATTTAATAATTTTCTGTTTTAAAGGTGTAAATGGGGCGCGAATGAGGTGATTAAAATTGATTCTGGATTGATGATAAACAGTTTTAAGATGGCTAAAACTGTTAAAGCCATTCAGTCCATGATAGCTTCCCATGCCGCTTTGACCAACTCCACCGAAAGGTATTCCTTGTTGAACAAATTGAAACAATGTTTCATTGATTGCAACAGATCCTGATAAAGTTTCCCGCAAAACTTTATCTTTAAATCGTTTGTTGTCGCTAAAAATGTATAAGGTTAAAGGGTTATCTCGTGAGTTTATAAAATCAATACTCTCTTCAACAGATTTGACAGAAATGATTGGTAAAATAGGACCAAAAATTTCTTGGTGCATGACTTTGCTATTGGGTTGAGGGTTTACAACAAGAACCGGAGGAAAAACCCCATCATTATTCGGTTCGGGTTTTCCTTGTGGATAGATGCATTGACCCGATGATTCACTATCAGCAACTAGTGAATTCAATCGGTTGAAATGGTTCTGATTGATAATCGCTGTGTATTCAGAGTTGTTTGTTATATCCGGATAACAGCGATTAAACTCTTCAATAATTGCATTTGTGAGCTGTTCAACTTTTGAAGATGAAACTAAAATGTAATCAGGAGCGATACATGTTTGCCCGGCATTGAAAAATTTGCCTCCAACAATACTTTTGGCTGCTTTACCAATATCGTAATCCTCCTCAATGACAACCGGTGATTTTCCACCAAGTTCTAATGTGACAGGAGTGAGATGGCAAGAAGCATTTTCCATAATGATTTTGCCAACAGCTGTAGAACCAGTAAATAGCAAGTGTTTGAATGGTAAACGACTAAATTCCTGGGCAACTTTTAAATCACCAACTGATACCAATACTTCATTTTCATTAAATACAGTTGAAAGCATATCCGCAATTAATTGCGATGTATTGGGTGTCATTTCAGAGGGTTTTATCATAACCCGATTTCCGGCAGCGATTGCTGCAATTAAAGGTGCAATTGCCAAATTGAAAGGGTAGTTCCACGGAGAGATGATTCCTACAACACCAAGGGGTTGGGGAATAATTTCATTCTTGGAAAACAAAAATTTCAAACCTGCCATTTTTGTGCGTGGTCGAGTCCATGATTTCAGATGTTTTAATGTATGGTTGATCTCCTCATTGCAAGTAAATATTTCTGCTAAAATTGTTTCGTTGGCACTTCTTCTGCCAAAGTCTTTATTCAGGGCAACTATCAGGTTTTCTGTATTCTCATTAATAACTTTCTTCAAACTTTTCAGACGATTGATTCGGGTGTTTATATCCAGATTCGGTGCTAAACTGAGTTTTTCAAATTGTTGTTGCGGATTCATAAACTTTCAATCTCTGTTGGTTTTATCTTTTATAAATTGGCAGGCTGATTTCGATAACAGCACCTGTCTCGTCATTATAGGCTTTGATGTTGCCACCATGCTCTTCCACGATTTTTTTGACTATTGCCAGTCCCAATCCCGAACCTCCGGTTTTTGTTGTTTCATAAGGTTCGAATAAATGTTCCATAATTTTTTCACTAAATCCCGGACCATTGTCACTAAGGCGGAGAATTAGCACATTGTCAATAGACTTGCTGATTGACGTTTTAATGGTAATTTTAATATTATTACTTGTCGCACTTTCCTGTGAATTCTTAATCAAATTGGTTAAAAGTTGTGAAAACCGAACCTTGTCAATAAACATAATTGGTTCCGGTTCAATTAAATCAAGGGTGAAGTCAATTCCGGCATTGGATACAAAGTATAAGTCCACCGAATTTTTAATCAGTTGATTGAGCCCTCCCGCTTCACGTTTCAGTTCCGGAGCTTTGGCGTAATCAGAGAATGCATTCACCAGGGTTTTGAGGTTTTCTACTTGTGAAATTATGGTCTGTGTTGCTCTGTCAAGGACGTCTTTATCCTCAGGTGGTAATTTGTTTAAAAATCTGAGTTGTAACCTCTCAGCAGAAAGCTGAATTGGAGTTAATGGATTTTTCACTTCGTGAGCTAATCTTCGTGCAACTTCTGACCATGCGGCATCTCGTTGTGCTTGGTTGATAATCGTTTCATCATCAAATACGACAACAAGCCCGCCTTCGCTTTCTTCTGTCTCATTGTCCGGAATGCGGCTGCCCCTAACAACAAGAATTCTGCGAGTGTTATTATCAATCAGCAAAATCTCCTGATGCCATTCTTCGTTATGGTCTTCGAGTTTAGTCAGTAGCAATTCAACCAAAGGTAATAAACTGCTATTCTTTATCGCTAAAAACTCAATATTTTGATTCAGAATATCTTTATCTTGTAAACCCAGGATTTTTCCGGCAGCTGAATTTGCCATTAGGATTCTTTGCTCGCTATTAATGCTTAATACTCCACTAGAGAGATGGAGCAAGACATTTTGTAAATACCATTTTTGGCTGAGAGCATCTGTTTGTGCTCTATGAGCTAATGCGCTGGAAGCAGCAATTTGTGAGGACATGGTATTGAATGATTTAACTAGGAAGCCAATTTCATCTTTGGAGCTGACAGGGACTTTCTGACTGTAATCTCCTATTGCTATGGAAGCTGTTGCTTTTGAAAGCAGGCTGATTGGTGCTACCAAGTTACGAGCTGACGAGAAAGCTCTGATGAGTGCTAGCAAAGTACTAAGTAATAAAACCAATCCCAAAATGATACTGAATGATTTTTTTAGTTGTTCCCGTTGATATTTTTGTTGGTTGTAATCCATCAAAGCAACTTCAATACTGTTTGCAAGAGCATTGTATTCAGGATTGATAGTGAAAATGCCTTGTAAAAATCTATAACTAGAAGTGATTTTTAATTCATTATCAAAACGTACCAAAGTCCGTATTTGCAATTGATTACCCGATTTACCCGGTTCGATTCGAGTGAAGTTCAAACCACTTCTGGCATCTCGAATAGCTGATAATGGTGGTGAGTCCGAGGACAAATCAAAAATGTCGGAATTGGCTTGATAAATAATTTTTTCACTTGCTGATATCAAAGTCAGGCTATAGGCGGTTGATTCCTCAAGATATTTGTCGAGGTAAATTGCCTGTCTGGGCTCATCAATTTCTCCCAGTTTTTGTGCTATGTTCTTTGTTTGTGCCAGTGCTTGTTTCGTTTGAACTTCGAGAAAAATTTGCCCCAATTTGAGTGAATCATTAAGTGCCTTATCCGTTTTGGTGTCGAACCACGAATCGATATAACTGTTTAAAAACTGAGTTGAAAAAATGTAAACAATCAAGACCGGAGGCAACGATAAAAAGATGAATGTTGAAACCATTCTCGAAGTAAGTTTAATCCCCGGTTCTTTATTTTTCCTTTTAATAAACAGCCAGACAAGTCTTTGAATGATGATAATTGAAAGAATCACCACTGCAAGAATAGAAGCGCCAAATAGCCAAAGATAAATTCGATTAAACTGTTCTGCACCTTTTACGGCTTCACCAAGTAAATAAAGAGAAAACAGCAGTATTCCGATAAGCAATAAAATCAGAATGTTTTTGTAAATTGTTCTGTATTTGGAGAGCTTGTTCAAATTAATTAACCTTCCGTTGAAACCATTCCGTATTAATATCCCAGTCGTCATCAAAGAGAACAGGGAGTTGCATTGCTGTTGGTAAAGCACCTTTATCAAGTACAATTCGACACTTGACAAAAACATCAGAATTATCAGCTTGATTAAACTCAAAGTTGATTAGTTTCTCAAACTCAATCCATAAATCATCAAAGTTATTGAAACTCAACTGTTCATTGGTGTCTCTATTCTTAACGACATAGAGTTTGCTCATTATGAAATAGTAAGCTTCAAGATTAACTTTCTGTGACTCCAGTGTTTCATCAAACCACCAATTTTTTTCTATAAAAGTTTCGGCTTTGGCAATAAACTGAATTCTGATGCCATTGTCTATAGCTTCTTTAATTTTATCGGATACTTGGAAGTTGATTGTTGGATTTACTATTAGCTTTGAGCTTTTAGAAACAGTGTTTAATAAAATGATATTGTTCTTTGCAAGAGCTATGGAACAATAAAATATAATAAAAAAGATGAATATTCCGATAAAAAATGATTCGGACTTATGTTTAAAAATTTGGTTCAGCTTGTGCATTTTTTCAAACAACAATAATAAAAACCATCCATATCCAATGTACCGGTAAGGATTTGTATGCCGTATTGGCAACTTTCAGCAAACGGATAGTTTAACTTGATTTCCTTGAATTGAGGGTGTCTTTGCAGGAAATTTTTAATTTGTTCAGAGTTTTCACATCGGAAAACCGAACAGGTTGCATATAGTATGACTCCATCATCGGCTACTATTTTTGCCATTTCATCAAGTAAAGTTTGTTGAGTATGAATAATATTTTCTAAATCTTCCGAACTTCTTTGAAATTTAATATCCGGTTGACGACGGACAATTCCTGATGCACTGCATGGAGCATCCAACAGTATCTTATTGTACTTATCACCATTAAACCATTGACCTGATTGTGAAGCATCTGCAACGAGCACATTTGCTGAAAGTTTGAGTCTTTCAAGGTTTTGGTGAATTTTTTTTGCCCGATTTGGAAAAATTTCTAAAGCATCCAGTTGAACATTCGGGTTGAGTTCAAGAATGTGTCCTGTTTTTCCACCGGGTGCTGCACAGGCATCAAGTATTTTTTCATTATCTTGTGGATTCAAAATGATAGCGGCAAGCTGAGCACTGGCATCTTGAACTGAAACAGAACCGGTTTTGAATTCATCTAATTTGGTAATATCCTGCGCGTTAATTTTATATGCTGAGTTGATACTTTGGTGTTGTTCAGCACTTTCTATAGGTTTGTATCTATGATTGGCACGAATCCACAAAGGTGGTTTTTGATTGTCAGCCACCAGAATTTTTTGCCAATGGTTTGGCCAATCCATTTGCAATTTTTCTATCCACCATTGGGGGTGTGAATATTGAGCTACCAAATTATCAGATTTATCATTTTTTATTTCAACCGACTTTCTCAAGCAGGAATTAATCAGCCCAACAGCCCATTGTTTTTTGAGGTTTTTGGCAGTATTCACAGCTTCATTAACCACCGCTCTTGCTGGTTTTTCCAGGTAAACAAGCTCTGCTAATGCTTGAGTCATTATCACACAGACCAGTTTATCTTTGGGCTTGTTTTTCACAAATTTGAGCCAGCAACTTTCCAGATGGTGATAATGCCTCAAAGTCTCATAGCAAATAGCTTTGGCATAAGACTCTTCTTGAGGGTTTGCGAATGATTCGGTATGGTTTTGGATTGCTTGCCTGAGGCTGTCCTTTTTAAAAACAACGTCATAAGTTATTTTCGCAGACAATGTTCTGGAATTAATCTTTTTCATTATACCAGTTCGTTTTTGACTGCATAAATTGTCTGATAGATATTTTGTTTTTGCCCGGCTTTTGTATTTCAGTAACTTTCAATTGTCCGTCACCACATTGAATCACAAGCTGTTCTTTATTTGCCAGAACAATTTCTCCGATATTACATGATGAAGTTAAGTTAACGGATTCAGCAGCCCAGAGTTTGAATGATTCGCCATTGATTTCAGCAACGACTCCCGGCCATGGGTTGAAAGCCCTGATTTTTTGATGGATAGATTTTGCTGATTCTTGCCATGAAATCTGTGATTCAGACTTTTCAAGTTTTTTGGCATAAGTAACTCCTTCTTCACTCTGAATCATTGGCTCGGGAAGCAAGTCACTTTCCAGTAGTTTTAGACACTCAATGAGTGCAGATGCCCCCATGATTTTTAGTTTGTCATGTAGTTGAGATGCTGTTTCAATTTCTGAGATGGAACATTCGTGCTGAAGATAAACAGGTCCTGTATCCAGTCCGGCTTCCATTTGCATAATTCCGACTCCGGTGGTTTTATCACCGGCTAATAATGCCCGGTGAATCGGAGCCGCTCCTCTCCAGCGAGGTAATAATGACGCGTGTATATTCCAACATGCAATTTTGGGGATGTCCAAAACGGTTTGCGGAAGTATCAGTCCGTAGGCAACAACAACCATTAAATCCGGTTGCAAGTCTCTTAGTTCATTAATTGCATCATCTGTTCTGAGTGAGATTGGTTGGTAAACCTCAATATTGTTATCTAATGCATATTGTTTGACTGGTGTGTATTGGACTTTTCTTCCTCGCCCAATGCCCTTGTCAGGTTGTGTATAAACGGCAACGACGTCGTAGTTGTTTTGAATCAACTGCTTAAGAGGTTCAACGGCAAAATCCGGAGTTCCACAAAATACTATTCTCATTAATTTTTATCTTCAATTGGTAATGATAGCTGGATGGGCTCGATTGTGCCTTTGTCAAAGAAAATACGTTTGTATTCTGCTCTGGAAACTGAAACATACTTGTCATTGCCACCAATTTCAACTTGATTCCCATCCTTGACAGCTCGACCATTTTCATCAACTCTGACAACCATTGTGGCTTTCTTGCCTGAGTGACAAATTGTTTTCAATTCTTTTAACGAATCTGCCCAAGCCAAAAGATAGTGGCTTCCTTGAAACAATTCTCCCTGGAAGTCAGTTCTCAACCCATAAGCCAGAACCGGAATATTCTCCTGATCGACGATTTCTGTCAGTTGATATACTTGATCTTTGCTTAAAAATTGAGCTTCATCAACAAGAACACAATGAATTTCTTGTTCCTTTAAATATTTTTTCACCAGATTATAAATATTCTCTTTTTCAGCAAAAATAATTGAAGGAGATGATACGCCAATCCTTGATGTGACTTTTCCAACGCCAAAACGATTATCAATAGCCGGAGAAAGAATCAGCGTATTCATGCCTCTTTCTCGATAATTATAGCTGGATTGCAATAAATGCGTGGTTTTGCCGGCATTCATTGCTGAATAATAGAAATAAAGTTTTGCCATCTGTTGAGATGATTTAATAAAACAAAGTGTTATTCTATCAGTTTTGTGATTTGATGTGGACTTGAAAAATAGTTTCCCTGAAAAAAATTGACTCCCAGTGCTGAAATTTGGTTAAGAGACTCCTCACTTTCGATATGTTCTGCAATGGTTTGTTTTTCTGTAATTTCTGCAATACTAACGATGGATGAGATAATAGCTTTGTTTATTTTATCTTTATTGATTTCTTTTATAAATTGTCCGTCAATTTTGATAAAGTCATACTCTATATTTTTTAGATAGGAGAAGCTGGTCAAGCCTTTGCCAAAATCATCTAAAGAAATCTTACAACCCATTTGTCGAACATGCTTGATAAACTCCAATGCTTTTTCAAGATTCTTGATGACTTCGTTTTCGTTAACCTCGAAACATATTATTTTGGGGTCGATATTGTATTTATTCATACAATTCAGCACATAGGGAAGAAAACTGTCCTTTCTGAGTGATAAGCCTGAAATATTTATAGAAAACAAAGTGTTGTTAATTTGCTCTCTATGGGCGTCGTAGAAATTACAAAATAACTCTATGACTTGTTTATCAATAGCAAAATTCATACCAAACCGGTCAGCTGATGGCATAAACAAAGCCGGCGAAATGAGTTCTCCTTGCTCATTTCTCATACGAATGAGAATTTCGTAATGGGATTGAGAGTTAGGTTCGAGTGAATTTATTGATTGACACCAAAGTTCAAACTTTCCTTTTAAGAGAGTTTTTTTCAGAGCATCGTACCACTTTAACTCAGTTTGGGTTTTTTTGAATTCAAAGTTTTCAGCGTTGTATATAGTGTATTTGTTCTTACCTAATTTTTTTGAGACATAACAGGCTTCATCGGCATGAATGAACACTGATCGAAAATCATCTTCATTTTCTACAAAAACAATACCAATGCTGATTCCCAGTTTAAAAATTTTGCTTTTCCATTGATAGGTATAATTACTAATGGCAGACTTGATTTTTTCGGCCAATGCTATCACCTCTTGTTGAGAGGTTTCGCTTAGGATTAATCCGAACTCATCTCCCCCAAGACGAGCTAGATAAGCATCCTTTCCACTAGTTTCTTGTAATATTTGGCTGACTTCTCCCAAAACATCATCGCCGTATATATGTCCACAGGAGTCATTAATGACTTTAAAATAGTCCAAGTCCATATACATAAAGCTTAGCTTGCTTTTGTCGTAGGTTTTTTTAAGAAGTTGTTTTAACTTTTTCTCACACCAACGACGACTGTATAGGTTGGTTAAAGAATCTCTAAACGCCAGTTTAGCCAGCCGGTCAACAAGTTGAGTTTGATTTGTAATGTCTTTGTAATACCAACAGGTTCCTGCAATTTCATCATTACTTATGTGCGGAACCGAGCGTCTTTCAATGATTCTTCCGTCTTTGAAGTGGATTGTGTCTCTGGTTTGGGATTTCTTATCAAAGTTTTGCGTAAAACTAATTAAAACACCTTGTTGCTTCTCTGAAATCTTTTCCTGCATGATTTTATAGGTCTCATCCAGAGTTTGAATAAATAAGTCACCCTTGTTAAAACCCCACATATTGTTAAACTCCAGGCTGATTGCCAGAAATTTTTCATTGCGATCAATGATGAGCAATGCTTCGGATAATGAATCGAGAATAATTCGGTTAGTTGTTTGCAAGTTTTTAATCGCTTGTTTGGTTAATACATTCTCTGTTTCGATGATAGAAATTCCGAAATACCCAATCAGTTGATCATTCTCAAAAACGGCTCTAGCATGGGTATTCAGATGCATGATTTGGCCGGTTGCCGATTTAATCCGGAATTTAATGTTGTTAAAAAAAGAACTTGGTTCTTGAAGTTCGGCAATGGCATTATCCCATGAGCTTTTATTGTAAGGGATTATGATGTCATTGAGTTTGTGTCCGATGACCTCTTCTTTGGAATATCCTATCTGTTCACTGATTGTTTGATTGATGTTTTGAATGACGAAATCAGAGTCCACTTCCCAGAAAATAATTTCATCAGAGAGCTCAACCAGTTCAAGCATTTTTCTGGTTTCTGAGTTGTAATTGTTGTCTGCCTTCATTGTCATAGTTATTTGTTAGCAGTTGATTCCCGGAGTTGAGTGAATCAATGTTTAATATTCAACCAAATTTCTGAAAAGGTACGACGAATGAAAATAGCCAAGCTGAACTTGACCTTGTATTTGTTGTCCTATCCACTATACGATTGACTAGGTATTATACACCAAATTATGACGAATGTTAGAAGTAGAAAGGTCTGTTAAATAGAGTTTTTAAAAATAAAAAACCGGGTGAATAAACTCCACCCGGTTGGTAAAAAATACGATTTCAGAAATTAGTGAATTTCAAATTCGGCACGACATCCGTTATCAACCCAGATATTGTTTCTGTCATATCCCCAATTTCCTTGGCAACTGCTACTGGATAATTGTCTTTTTAGCTTCACTTTTCTACCACTTGTAATTGCACAAGTGTTTCTTCTATTATTGAGTGATGAGCATATCAGCGTATTGTTATATCCGTTATTGTTGTGTCCCGGATTATTGTTGTAACCAGGACCATTGCCGTAGTTGTTTCCATGTCCATAATTACCATGATGCCCACCACGTCCGTTAATGTACAACTGGAATGTTGCTCTGCAACCATTATCAACCCATATGCTGTTACGGTCATAACCCCAATTTCCTTCACAAGATGATCTGGAATGTTGTTTTTTCAGTCTGACGCCACCGGATGTATCTGCCGGGCAACTATTTCTTCTCATATCTCGCGAAGCACAACTCACAGTATCATCCATGTATCCGTTATTATTGTTATTGAAAGGCAAGATTCTGAATTTGGCACGACAGCCGTTTCTGACCCAAATTCCCTGACGGTCATAACCCCAGTTACCATTACAGCTGGCGCGTGATAGTTGGCGGATAAACTCGACACCACCTCGAACATCCACATCACAAGATTGGAATCTCATATCGTTGGAACTACAATAGACAATATCGTCTTGAGGAGTTCCCCAGTGGCTTTGATTAACGACAAACTCAGCTCGGCAACCATTAGTCACCCAAACACCATTTCTGTCAAATCCCCAGTTATTATGACAGGAAGTGTAACTTAACTGACGGAGTAACTGGACTTCACGTCCATCAAGGTAAGCCGGACAATAAGTACGGTTATATCCATGCGACTCACAGACAAAAATATTCTCATCAGCTCCCGGTTGATCCCAGCCATAATTGACAGTAAATTCAGCCCGGCAACCATTATCAACCCAAATTCCGGTTTGATCATATCCCCAGTTGTAATTACAGGTTGCATAAGATAGCTGTTGATTGAAATTCACACCGTATCTAGTGTCAGCCGGACAATGTGTGCGTCGATTTCCATTGGATTCGCAAACAATCACTTGTTGATTTGAGTGATAATTGT
Organism: Gammaproteobacteria bacterium; assembly: GCA_041395445.1. Taxonomy (NCBI): domain Bacteria; kingdom Pseudomonadati; phylum Pseudomonadota; class Gammaproteobacteria; species Gammaproteobacteria bacterium. The sequence continues at coordinate 406,355 of JAWLAO010000003.1, forward strand.
ACCTGTCCATGTATTTATCATTATTCTGATTCTTCAAATTTTTCAGATCCCTGGTTTGTTCTTGTTGGGCAATTGCTACAACACTAAATAATAGAAAAAATATAAATAGCTTTTTCATGATTTAATCCTCTTTCTCGTGTAAATATTTTGATAAGTGGCGGTCAGCGACATTATCCTCAAATCCGGCAATTTTCGTATTGACCAGATGCCTTGAAACATAATAATACAACGGTATGACCGGTAAGTCATGTAATAAAATGTTTTCAGCATTTTCTGTTAACTGTTGTTTCATACTTAAATTGTCGGTATTTTTTATTTGCTCGATAATGGTATCGAAATTTTCGTTGCTGTATTTATAAAAGTTGAAGTGTGAATCGGAGGTGAACAACTCCAAAAAATTGAGTGCATCGGCATAATCTGCAATCCAACCCGAGCGAAATGTTTGTCTGTCACCGGATTTTCTTGAATTGACAAAAACTTTCCACTCCTGATTGACTAACTTGGTTTGAATTCCTAAAGTCTGTCGCCACATGGCAGCGATGGCAATAGCGACTTTACGCTGGTTTTCACTACTGTTATAGAGCAGTTCAATCTCACACTCGTGCTTGTTAAAACCGGTTTTCTCAAATAACAATTTGGCTTGTTCAACCCTTTCAGCATAATTTGTCCTATCTTCCGTAGGAATTCCTGAAAGATTTTGCGGAATGATTCGATAAGCGGCTTGCTGACCTGTTTTTAAAACTTTCTCAACTAGGATTTCACGATTGATGGCAAGTGACAATGCTTTTCTTAAATCAGAGTTTTGTAAATACTTATCTTTGGTGTTTAAACCTAAAAAAAATGATCCCAGATAAGGTGTAATTCGCAACTCGTTTGGCAAATTTTGCCGAATCCAGTCGATTTGATTGTCAGGAATGGCTTCGGTGATGTCCAGTTCTCCGGCACGAAAACGTTTGAGTTCGCTGGATTGATCTTCGGTGACCCAATAAACCACTTTATCAAAATACACCGAATCTTTATCGTAATAATGAGGATTCTTCTCCAGAACAATTTTTTCCTGAATGTTCCACTCTGACAATCGGTAAGCTCCGTTACTGATGATGTTTCTTGTGGTATTTTGTTGTTCCGGAAGTGGATAAAAGACTGGTAAGGTCAGTTTTTCCAGAAATGCGGAATCCGCTTGCCATAGTCTGATTTCCAAAGTGAAGTCATCAATCGCTTTGACGACTAAATTATCAGGTGTGAGCTTTTGTTGTAGGGTTTCTTCACCATGACGAATATTTTTTAGCAGAAAAGAATAGGGTGCTGCTGTTTCCGGTGCTATGGCTTTTTGCCATGCTCTGACAAAATCACCGGCAACCACAGGTTTGCCATCCGACCATTTGCTGTTCTGGCGAAGTTTAAAAGTCCAGACATTATTTTCAACTTTATGACTCTCGGCGACGCCATAAATCGGTTGACCTTTGGCATCCAAAGTCATCAAGCCTTCATACAAATCACGAAGAATATTGTGTGAATTCAAACCCTCTGCCTGATGAATATTCAGAGAATCAGGCTCAGAACCATTTCCACGATTCAGAATTTTTTCAGCATGACAACCGAGGGAGAATATAAGCAGAAAACAAATAATGTTTGAAAAATAATTTTTCATACCTAAATTGTATCTTTCGTTTATGAATAATTTGTGAACGCCATTCATTATACATGATAGAATCGCAAGTAACCTTTACCGAGAATCAAATTGAAACAATCACCAGTTATAGAGAATAAAAGCCAGCTTATCGAATATCTCGCCTCGGGTTGCAAACCCAAGTCTGAATGGAAAGTCGGAACCGAACACGAAAAGTTTGGGTTTCATAAAGATACACTAGCTCCTTTAAAATATGCTGAAAAAGGCGGAATCAGGGATATTCTTGAGGGTTTGAGAGATAAATTTGACTGGCAACCTCAATATGAAGGTGAAAATATTATTGCTTTGACTCGTGACGGTTGTTCGATTACCTTGGAGCCGGGCGGACAGTTGGAGTTATCCGGTGCTCCGCTTGCTGATATTCACCAAACCTGCAGAGAAACCAATTTACACCTGAAAGAAGTCAAAGCGGTTTGTGAGGATTACAACTCTGCTTTTATTGGTATGGGCTTTCATCCGACTGCCAGAAAAAAAGACATTGAATTTATGCCCAAGGGTCGTTATAAAATCATGCGGGAATACATGCCTAAAGTTGGTACTTTGGGTTTAGACATGATGAAACGCACCTGCACCATTCAGGCGAATCTCGACTTTGCCAGTGAAGCCGATATGGTGCAAAAGTTTCGTGTGTCTTTGGCATTGCAACCGATAGCGACAGCGTTGTTTGCGAATTCGCCTTTTAAAAATGGTAAACCGAATGGATATTTGTCCTATCGTTCACATATCTGGACGGATACCGATAATGACCGTTGCGGAACGATTCCTTTTGTTTATGACGACTCCATGAGCTTTGAACGCTATGTGGATTATATGCTGGATGTACCGATGTATTTTGTCTATCGAGATGGCAAATATATTGATGCCAGCGGTTTGTCTTTTAAGGATTTTATGCAAGGCAAACTGTCGGTGTTGCCCGGTGAATTACCAACACTGAAAGACTGGGAAGATCATTTAACCACAGCTTTCCCGGAAGTTCGTCTGAAAAAATATCTGGAAATGCGCGGAGCCGATGGCGGTCCGTGGCGACGAATCTGTGCTTTGCCGGCTTTGTGGGTTGGGATTTTGTATGATCAGGAATGTCTGGATGCCGCATGGGATTTGGTCAAAGACTGGACAAAACAAGAGCATCAATTACTGCGAGATAATGTACCTAAGAAAGGATTATGCACTAATTTCAGAACAGGAATCGTCCGTGACGTGGCTCTGGAAATGTTGAAAATTTCCAGATTAGGACTTGAAAAAAGAAACATTCGTAGCTCGTGTGGAAAAGATGAGTCGTTATTTCTGGAAACCTTACAAATCATTGCTGATACCGATGTGACACCGGCAGAGCGTAAACTTGGAAAATATCACAGTGTGTGGAATAAGGATTTGAAGTATCTTTATGAGATTATGAAGTATTGAATGCAATTGACAATGTGAAATGAATAATTAGTAATTTGTAATTAACAAACTAATTATCTCGTTCCTATTCTCTGAGACTGTGAAATAACTCATATTAGAATTACAACAAAACATGTTACAATCATATGTGCTAATAATACAAATTTTTACAAATGTCATCATTTTATAAATCAGGAAAGAATCGTCATCAACAATTAATCTTCCCTCCCAGTCTGGATGAATATATAGACTCTGACAATAGTGTAAGAGCGATTGATGATTACATTACACAACTGGATTTTGATAAGCTAGGCTTTCAAGATACAAGGAAAAGCAACCGGTCTGACGGTCAAAAATCTTACAGTCCCAAACTATTAATGAAAATATATCTTTATGGATATTTGAATAAAATCAGAAGTAGCCGAATGTTAGAGCGAGAGTGCAAACGCAACATTGAACTCATGTGGCTTACTTCAGGATTAACACCAACTTACCATACAATATCAGACTTTAGAAAAAACAATCCCAAAGCACTAAGAAAGACATTTAGACACTTTGTTCTGTTATGTAAGAACCTGAGTTTGATTGGAGATGGTCTAAAAGCTGTTGATGGAGCATTTTTTAAAAGCCAATGCCTCAAAAAAACAAATTACTAATGAAGAAGACAATTGAAAAAGACTTGGTAATTATAGATGAGAAAATTGAAACCTATTTAAAAACTTTAGATAGTTCGGATAAAGAAAAGCAACCATCAAACCTGGCAGATAAATTACCCAGGGATATAGAAAAACTGAAAGCCAGACAACAAAAGCTGTTAGATGATTTAGCGCTTCTGAGAAACTAAAAAAAGCAACATAACCTCACAGACCCGGATGCATCACTAATGAAAAAGCCTGCTCATAACCTTGTGGCTTACAATACACAAATAACAGTAGATGAAAAATTCAAATTAATAGTAGCCACTGATGTTTCCTCAAATGGTAATGACTTAGAACAACTTCACAATATGTCAGTTCAAAGCAAAGAGAATCTTGAAGTTCAGGAATTAGACATAGTCGGTGATGTAGGATACTTTAGTGCCAAAGAGATCAAGAAGTGTGTGGATGACAACATCAAAATATCAATACCTGAAGGCAATAAAACTCAAGGTCAAAAAAACAAAGGTAAATATACAAGAGACGCCTTTAAATATGATTCACAAAATGACTGTTATGTATGTCCAAACAATAAGAGCCTCAAAAAACAATATCGAAACAAACTAAAAATGAAAAACTATACTATAAATATGCAACGACAAACCCGGATTGTAATGGATGTCCATTACGAGAAAAATGCTTGTCATCTAAGGCGTCTTATAAAGTGATTTATAGATGGGAATATGAAGCTGTGGTTGAAAAACATAGGGAAAATATGGCCTTAGAGGAATCAAAAGAAATTATTAAGAAAAGAGGTTCCATTGTAGAGCATCCATTTGGAACAATAAAACGAATGCTCGGTTGGGATCATTATCTTGTTCGGGGCATTGAAAAGGTATCTGGTGAAAATGCATTAATCATGTTTACTTACAATTTTAAGCGAGTATTAAATATACTGGGTATTGATATATTTAGAAAAATGATAAGATTGATGTAAGACCTTTAAAAGGCCATATTCACCTGAGTAAAAAGTCAGTTATTGAAGATAATGACAAGCAAAGCTAAATTTATAGCTAGTAAGAAAATATAAAGTAGTTAATCATAAATTTAGTACAATATAGAAAAATGAGAACAATCCATATTTACGATGATTTTTCTATATGTTATTTCACAGTCTCTCTGCGTGGGAATGCGTATTTGTTTTTATGCAGATACTTACGAACTCTTAAAACTCATCCACTTTGCTTAACATGATTGTGTTTTACTAGATGTCTGATCGGTTTCGGGCATGACATAACTCTTTCTAACTTGCACCGAATTTTTTATTCAGAATTAAAATATCGAAGAAGTAACTAAATTAATAAGCTCTATTTCCTTGCGACCAATATTGGTCTGGCATATCCGAAAAGACTTTTTTTGTTGGGTTTGATTATTTCGGTACTTTTAAATCCGGCATCACTTAATCGCTGTAAAATATCTACTCCATAGTTTCTGTAACAGAAAACTTTGTTTTTTCCACGCAGGCTGTCTGAGTGATATTCGGGTGGAAGTATGTTTATTCTTTTTCCATTGACGACCTGTGTTCTTTCAATAGTTTTTGAATCAAGGATGATAGGAACTGTAAAGATAAAAACTCCGTTTGGTTTAAGCACTCTGTATACTTCTTTGAAACCTTTTATATCATTCTCAACATGCTCAAAAACTTCTAAAGATGTGCAGATGTCAAAACAGTTATCTTCAAGTGTCAGTTTTTCGACATTCTGACATTGAATTCCATTTTTGTATTCACCGGGTTTTATTTCATCGATGTACTCACTCAGAGTCAGATTTCTATTTTGCTTTTGCAGAAAGCGAACAAAAGCTCCTCGTGAAGATAATTCATAAACACTCATATCAGGTTTGAAAAATTGTTTAAATACTCGACCTAATGACTGTGCAACCGGAGAGGCGAAACATTTAGAGCAACGAACTCCCATTTCATCATTATGTGTTTTGATTTGGAGCTTCCAGCCACAAAGTGAACACTTCTCTCTATTTAATCGGAGTTGAGACGGCTTTGTCTGTTTGAGTGCTGATATTATCTTGCGAACAATCATTTTTCAGCACATATGAGAATTTGTTCATCACCCAAATACGCATATTTCTCAGACCAGTAGAGAAAGATGTATGCGTCTTTAAATCCTATGTCTTTAAGTTGCTTTAACAATTGCCAACCAAAAGTGTAATAACTTAATGAACCTTTACCGGATACCGGATTTCCATGATATTCGGGAGTTTCATGATGAATGATTTGATTGTCTTTGATGCTTGCTCGAGTTAGATTAGTTAAAGAGTTTAAATCAAAAGGCACTGATAAAAGAAGTTTTCCTTTAGGTTGAAGAACTCTGTGTATTTCATTCAGAGCGGTCTGGTAATCAGGAATATGTTCCAAGCAATCAAATGATAAAATGTATTTGAAACTGTTATCACTAAAAGTTAAGTTGGTTAAGTCTTTATGATTTAATTTATCAGGGAAAAATTTTAGTGAAAGTCTGAATTTAAAGTAGAATGAACTATCTGACAAATATTCGCTGCCGACTATTTTTTTGTATTTCCTTTTAAGCCATTTATATAGCAATGATGCTTGTTCAGTGATATAAATTTTGTCGTTGATGTTTGGTTTAAACAGATTTTCAAATAAATGGATACTTCCTCTGATTCTATTATTAAGTTTGGATTTTTTGCACACCAATCTTTCTCTGAAATTGATCGTTTCATTATTCGAATACTTTAAATCGATTGAAAATTGACTTGGACTTTGAGCGGTCCAGGAAAATCCGTCAATTAAAAAAAATGCTTGTTTCTTGATTCTGAGATTGAGACTGTTATTAATTTTTTGAAGCTCGTCAAGTTGCAACCTATCGTTTAGCAAGTGGTTTTTGTAGTCATTAATGTACTCTATTCGTGTGATATGCATTTGTTATTTAGCCTTTAAGGGAGATTATATGGGTTTTTCACTCTGTCAGGTGTTGTTTTAAATCTTTTATGCACCCAGAGGTATTGTTCAGGGCATTGTTTTACCATATTCTCAATTCCAAGATTGATACGCGTTGTATCAATAATAGCATCTTTTGTTGGAAAGTCAGGCAATGGTTCTGAAATTTTCAGAGTGTAATAGGGTGGTTTAGGATTTCTTTGCACATGGAAAAATAAAACCTCGCAGTCAGATAATCTTGCCAGTTGGTGCGTAGCAACGATGGTGGCAGCCGGACGATTGAAAAACGGAACAAATACCGATTGCCCTCTTCGGTAGTCTTGATCCGGAGCGTACCATAATATTTTTCCTTGTTTTAAATGCTTGATAATTGGTCGGAGTTCGTCTCGTTTAAACATGTGAGTTGCGTATTTAAGACGTGATTTTGTCACGATATATTCGGTCACAGGGTGTTTGTGAGGTCGGTACATACCGGCGATGGGATATTTTTTACAAAGGATTTTTCCTCCCATATCTAAAGCTGTAAAGTGCCCGGCGACCAGCAAGATTCCTTTCTTTTCATCTAAACATCGTTCAATGTGTTCACTACCATCAATAATGGCATTACTTTCGATTTTTGTTGTATTTCCGAGAAAGGCTTTGAGAGTTTGGGTGAACATGATTCCAGTTTCGGAGATGTTTTTTTTGAGCAAAAATTTTCTTTGTTCCTCAGATAAGTCGGGAAAACAAATCTGTAAGTTTTTTTGAGCGACTTTTTTTCGTGAACTCAATAATAACATTAATAACTTACCAAGTCCTGAACCCAATAACACCAGCAGATGATAAGGCAAAGCAGAGAGTAATCGCAATAAAATGTATAGCAACCATGCAAGAGGATATTTGAATATCGAAGGCTTAATCATGGAGTGGATTATATCAATTGCAATTTGGAAATAATATGTCGCGGAGACTTTTTAAATATTTTAGTCTTGAACGATATTATAAATCATATTTTTCAGGCACGATATACCTGACTTTTAGTTGTGAGATGTTGTAGAATGTTGTTTTTTTGAAAATTAGGGGACATTGTGAATATCGTATTCAATCAGTTTTTAGGCAATAGTCCAAAATGGTTTAAATTAACAATTTTAACCTTTTTGGTGTTGTGCTATCCACTAACTCTGGCATTAGGAAAAACCGTAATGGGTTGGGCTTTTATTGCCATGTTCATTATGACTTTAGCGTTAGCTTTGAAATGCTATCCGTTGCAATCCGGTGGTTTGCTGGGGTTGGCAATTCTGGCTTTGGGTTTAACCAGTCCGGAAACGGTTTGGCATGAAATACAGGCTAACCTTGGAGTGATTTTTTTATTGGTATTTATGGTGAGTTTTATTTATTTTATGAAACCACTGCTAATTTTTCTATTTGGAAAAATTTTATTAAAAGTGAAAAACAAGTTGATATTGTCTTTTATTTTTTCCTTTGCAGCAGCTTTTTTATCAGCTTTTTTGGATGCATTGACTGTAACTGCTGTGTTAATCACAGTATTTGTTGCTCTTTATGGAGTGTATGAAAAAGTTCACTCTTCCATGAATGTTGATTATGATGATAACAAAGAACCCGACAGAAAGCAGATGGGGGGCGATACTCTTTCGGAGTTTCGTGCTTTTATTCGTTCATTGGTGATGCATGGTGCAGTTGGTACGGCTTTGGGAGGTGTTTGTACAACAGTAGGTGAGCCACAGAATTTATTGATTTCAGAAAAGATGGGATGGGATTTTGTTACTTTTGCGGTCAACATGTCTCATGTCACGGTTCCTGTTTTTATTGCCGGAATAGTCACTTTGGTTATTGTTGAGTTAACGAAAACATTTGGTTTTGGCGCAAAACTGGATCCGGGGGTTCGTGAAATCCTGAAAAATTATTTACAGGAAGAAGATGCGAAACGCACATCGAAAGATCGCTATAGTCTGGTGATCCAAGGTATCAGTGGCTTATTGCTTATTTTTGGTTTGGCGTTTCATGTGATGGAAGTCGGGTTGATAGGCTTGAGCCTTTTGGTTCTTGTCACCTCTTTAACCGGCATTACAGACGAACATCAAATAGGACGAGCATTCGAGGAATCTTTGCCATTTGTCTCATTGCTGGTTATCTTTTTTGTAGTGGTTGGAATGATTCATGACTTGCATTTGTTCAAGCCAGTGATTGATTGGGTTCTGGCGATGCCATTTGAACAACAACCGAAGGCGTTTTTCCTCGCCAATGGCATCTTGTCTGCAATTAGTGATAATGTTTTTGTTGCAACTGTTTATATTAATGAGGTGAAAGCCGCATTTGATTCCGGAGCGATTACCAGAGAGCATTTCGATACTTTGGCTGTTGCTATAAATACAGGAACAAATATTCCTTCAGTTGCCACTCCAAACGGACAGGCTGCTTTCTTATTCTTGCTGACGTCTGCTTTAGCACCTGTAATCAGGTTGGGTTATGTAAGAATGGTAACAATGGCTTTGCCTTACACGGTTATTCTGACGATTGTCGGATACTTTGCTCAATAAAAATTGAGACACAATATCAAAAGAAGCACCTCTTTTTAGAGGTGTTTTTTTTATGCAAAAAAAACCCGGCAATTTCTTGCCGGGTACAAAAATACATAAAAATTGATTGGGGAAAACCAATTTTCCAGCTTATTCAAAGGGGGGGGAAGAATAAGCTAAAACATGACTCTTGCGAAATCATGGTTCTATCTAATCATGTTTTATTTATATTAGCAAGCATTAAATTAGCAAATTCTAATATAATTTCAAAATTCTTCATTACTCTCAGAAATGTCTAAGTGAAAACTGACAAAATTTGTAAATGGAATCATTTAACCATTAGTTCAGTATCGACACTTGACTCTGATCCGCCAACGATAAATTTGTATTTCCCTTTCGGAATATAAACACCGTGTCCAAGTCTAAGAGCTTCGCTAATTGGTGTTAATGATTTATTCAAAGGTTGTTCTTTGTCTTTGTTTTTGAACTTCTCAGCTGCAAGAGCTAACTCTTCATTGAGTTTGTAATCCCATGTGATTAAATTGAGCCCCTTATGCAAATGAGCTTGATTGGTATAGATAGCCTGTTCATTTTCATCCTGAATTTCGACATGAACTGATTGTTCTGAGTTTGACCAGATTTTGAATGATGCCTGATTCGGTTCGCCATCGTTATACCATCTTGATGGGGTTGAGTTCCAAGCAGAGGAAAACTGAACTTCATCAGGTTTAAAAATATGCAATTCTTTATCTTTGTAGGATTCATATTCCTGAATGAAAGAAACGTCACTTACCCATACGCTTCTTCCATGAGTAGCAACAACCAATTCATTATCTCTGGGGTGAACAATTAAATCGTGTACCGGAACAGTTGGAAATTCATCGCCCAAAGTTTGCCACTTTTGTCCATAATTCAATGAGTAATAAACTCCTCTGTCAGTACCTATGTAAACCAAACCTTTAGTCTTTGGATCTTCTTTAATCACATTGACGGCTGAATTAGGGAGGTTGTTGGAAATATCTTTCCATGATTTTCCAAAATTATTGGAATAGTAAGCATAGCTCTGAATATCATCATTTCGATAGTTATTTAAAGTGAGCCACAAATGGTTTTTGTCATGTTCTGAAGCAACCACTCTGGAAACCCAAAGTTTCTGAGGGAGCTTCTTCGTCACATTCTTCCAGTTATTTCCACCATCGGAAGTGACCCAAACCAAACCATCATCTGTTCCGACAATGATTCTGCCAAACTCCAAGGGTGATTCAGAAATAGAAGTGATTGTGGCATAAGGCACATCGCCATATTTGAGCGATTGAGTTAAGTCTTTGCTAATAGCCTTGTAAGTTTCACCTTTATCCATGCTTCGATAGAGTTTGTTGGCTCCATAATAGATAATTTCTTTATTATGCGGAGATAAAACGACCGGAGTATTCCAGTTGTAACGCAAAGGAGCTTCATTCAAATAATTAGGAGGTTTGATAGATTTAGGTTTTCCTTCTCCAAGTTTGAAATAGTTACCGAATTGAAATCCGACATAGGTTGTATTGTCATCGGTGTTAACATACATTCCATCACCACCAAACAGACGTGTCCATGATTCGCCATCTTTCCAGTCTGTTTTACTGGAACCTTTCAATGTGCCGTTATCTTGTAAGCCGCCATAAACATTATAAGGTTCTTCCATGTCAACATTGATTGTATAAAACTGTCCAACCGGTTGGTAATCTAACTTCCGCCAGTGTTCACCGCCGTCATAAGACTCATCAGCACCACCATCGTTTGCGGCGATGATATGATTGGAGTTTTTAGGGTCTATCAACACTTCATGATAATCGACATGAACCTTAGGATCATAAAGGCTAATCCAATTTTGTCCGCCATCTGTTGATTTTATTAATGGAACGCCCATGGTGTAAATCGTATTGGAATCATTGGGATCAACATGAATTTTGCCGAAATAGTAACCATAGGTGAAAACTACATTATCTAATGACTTTTCGTGTGTTTTGCTAAATGTTTCTCCTCCATCATCTGAGCGATAGACTTCCAATCCCTTAATATCAGTATCGAACAAGTTATTATTGGCATCCTTTAATGACTTGACTAAATCTTGTGGCGTGGTTTTTTTCTCTTTTAGTTCTTCTATTACTTTATCGGCAGTGGTTTTCGGTGGAAAATTATTATCTCTAAGGAATTTCTCCAGTGCATCTTTATCTTGCAATAATAATTCTTCAGTTGTCATTTTTTTAAGGCGTTTGGCATTAATGGCTGTATCTCCCATATCCCACTGATCTTCCGGGAGTTGTTCCTGATTATCGACCACTACATAGACAACATTATTGTTGGAAGCTGCAACATCAACACCCATACGACCAACAAATTTACCGCTTGGTAAGCCATTTGAGAGATGCCTCCATGACTTGCCATGATCAGAACTTTTGTAAATTTTACTTCCTACGCCTGACTCTTCAAAATCCCATGATTTCCGGAACCGTTGCCAGGCACTGGCGTAAACATCACCATTTGAAGCTATGGATAAATCGACAAAACCGGTAGTTTTATCGCCTTTGAGAACTTGTTTCCAATTTTTTCCACCATCTTCAGTTAAGTAAATTCCACGTTGTCCGCCCTCGGAGTACAAAGCTCCTAAAGCAGCAACATAGACTCGATTGGAATCACTGGGATCAACGATGATGTCTCCAATTCGATTGGTATCACCCAGTCCCATATATTGCCAGGATTCACCGGCATCATTTGAACGATAGACGCCCATTCCTGCATAAGATGAGCGTGAAGAGTTGTTTTCGCCGGTTCCTAACCAAAGAACATTTTCATCATTTGGATCAATTGCTAAAGAACCAACAATTTGATTCGGTAGTTTGTCAGTGATTGGCTTAAAAGTGATCCCTTTGTTTTCAGATTTCCAAACACCTCCGGAGGCATAAGCCAGATACATAATGTGGTCGGATTGTTGCGGAACTCGAATCGCTACCACACGTCCGCCTTGTAAAACCGGTCCGATATTTCTCCAAGGCAAATCACGAAAGTCTGATAATTCGACTAACTCTTGATGTTGTTTCCATGATTTGAGTTGGTTTTCATAGGAATCAGGAATACCTGCATAGGCAGATATATTTAAAACTAAGAATGTTAGAACCAGATTTTTCATAATTTGAATTACCACTGCAAAAGTGGTATCAATTATGCTGATTCAGATAAGTTGTGACAATGTATTTTTAAAAAAAGCTAACCAATGAGTTAGCTTGTTGAAATATTTGAATATGCCAGTGGAGAATTACTCCATAATTTCAGATCCCAAGGTCAGCAATGAACGAAATCTAAGAATCTCCAGTTTGCTGACAGTGATAAATTTTTCAATATTTACGCCTGATAACACGCTGTTACCTTTTTCGGTGAGGTGAGCCTCTGAAAGTGTTTGGATAAGGTGGTTTTTATGGTCAGCATATTTTGGATTAATAAATAAGGTGTGGAAAATGCTTTGTTCCTGAGTTTCTCCAAGTTTATGAACCAGGCTTTTACTCATTTTATTGAGTCCATCATAGAAATCTTTATAAACAAAACCGTACGGCATTTCGCCTTGACTAACAGCTTTTACAACAGCCATCCAGTTGTCTTTTGAATGTATAGTTTTAGGCTTAATGTTCTTGCTGAATAAATCTTTAATCCCAATTCGCGTGACCATCATGCTGTTGCAACTGACACACTCTTGATTATTAAGAACTTCAAGAGATCCATGGTCAGCATCTTGGTTGGCTATAAAAACGATTTCATCAAACAAGTTTGTGGAGTGTAACAGCGGAATAAATCCGTGTTTTTCTTGTAATGAAAGAGAGTCTTGCGGATTGGCATAGATGATATCGGCTTCCTCCATTTTGTTATGGAATTCGACAAAATCTAAGCATTGATAAAAAAGAGTGCTGACATTTGCATACTTGCTTAGGTATTGACTAAACTGAAACCACTTTATTGGATCGCCGGCTGTATCGTGAGGGCATACCATCATTTTTAAACTATCCATTCTTTTCTCCTCAATTTGATACTATGACTGGATTGTTTCTGAGATTTTTTGAGATGCTCTTTTGACGTCTAAAAATATGAGTCCGAGTTTGGCATCTTTCTTTGCGAGAACAGTTAGAACAGCGTCTTCTCCGGCACTAACCATAAGCACATAGCCCATTTTTCCTTTAATTAGCACTTGCTCTAATTGACCTCTTTCCAACTCTTGAGCTGTTCTTTCACCGAGTGAAAGCATAGCTGCACTCATAGCACCAACTCTATCTTCATCGACATTATTTGGGAGTTGTGATGCGATAATTAAACCGTCGGTAGATATAATTGCCGATGCCTCAACATCAGGTGATGAACTATTTAACTCTTGTAAGGTGGACTCTAAAATATTTATTTTCATATTCTTGTTGTTATATAAAAGGAGCTGGATTCAACAACGAAGTGCAACACTCCAGTTTCTAGATTTTACTTCAAGGGGAGTTAAAAAGCCTAATTTTTTTCTGGGTCTGTTGTTCAAAGCGTCTTCAACAGCCTGAACTTCGTTTTCTGATAACTGATCAAGAGTCTTGTTTTTAGGGAAATACTGTCTGATTAAACCGTTAGTATTTTCATTCGTGCCTCTCTCCCAGGAATGATAAGGTTTGGCAAAATAGATGTTTATTCCGATAGTATCACTAATCATTTCGTGTTTTGCGAATTCCAAACCGTTATCCAAAGTCAGGGTATGTGTGATTTCATCCTTTAGCTTTTCAATACAGGCTTGACTGACATCGGTTGCCAGTTTTCGGTTCAATGGTTTGATTTTGACTTCGAGTGATTTTCTGTCAACAAGAGTCAGTAGTGCTCCTCTGTGCTTGCTGCCAATAATTGTATCGCCTTCATAGTCTCCAAGGCGTGAACGATTATTTGCAACCATAGGACGTTTATCAATATCTACGCGGTTGCTTATCTTTCCACGTCTGGTTTGGCCGGAGTTGTATCGTTTTCTTCTTTGTTTTTGGCATCTCAGGTGTTTAAGCAATAAGGCTTTGTTCTCTTTGTTAGCATAAATGAATTGATAGATTCTTTCGATGCTGGGTACACCATCCCAACCATCGAGTTTTAAACGACCATTGATTTGTTCGGGGGAGAATTTCTTCTTTAACAAGTAAGTGACATAAGCCCAGCAAAAGTCGGTTATTTTATTGGCATTATCAGATTTCCGTTTAACCGCAAATTCATTGGCTTGCTTGGGTCTGTATCCTCGAAGTCCGGTATTGCGTTTAATTTCACGAATTACAGTGCTTTTATGACGATTTAGGATGTTTGCTATTTCAGTTTTGCTACAATTAGTTTTCAGCAGAGCTGATATCTGATATCTTTCTGCTTCAGTAAGATGTGAATAGTGTGACATTTGCAATCTCTTTTTGGGAAGTTCAACTGCAAGTGCAACACATCACATCTTACTTTTCAACTTCGATAAAAATTTTGTTGCACTTCGTTGTTGAATCCAGCGGACTTTATTCTATGTAAAAACACAATAATAACAAGAATGATAATTAATTAAACTGTTAAAATATGTTACATGGTTCTATATAAAGCGTAATAGTTTTTTATGAGTGATAATAAGAGTGTTGAAGGAAGATAAAAGTAACGGATAGAGTAAAATGTTTCTAGTTTACTTGATTGCATTTAGTTGTAACCTTTTTTGCAATTGCTATCATTGCTCTGTCAAATATGGGTTTTTGCTCTATTATAATTGCTGTCTTTTGTCTGAAGTTTAGTGCAACCTCATTAAGGCTTTTATCGGAGACTTTGATGCCCTTTGAATCTACAAACAGCAATTTGTGTGTTATGGGACTAATCCATGACAATTTGGCTCTAACGAGTTTATTTTTTTGTTCGGTAGCAAATTCTACCCAATCGCCCGGTTTAAGTCTTTTGGCTGTATCAAGATAGGAGTCTTCAATATGTTTTATTTCAGTATCTGATTTGTTTTGAATCTGATTGTCAGTAAGATAGTTGAATATATCAGGTTTTTCTGCATTTTCATCAATCTCTTCAAATAATTTGACTGCGTGAATGTATTCATGTTCAAACTTACGATCTATCGCTTTTAAATCATTAATTTCAAGCAGTTGTTCATACAGTTCGAGTCCTTTTTTCTTGATTCCAGGTTCATCATACGCAACTAATTTTAGGCCTTCGCAGTAATGATTGATGACATTTTTTATTTGTGTGGGAGTCGCATTAACTTTTTTGTTTTGCACTGAAGCGAATATCAATTTATCTACGAATTTAATATATTTATCAATTATTTCTGGTTTATCTTTATGTCTTAAATGAATGAGAGTCAGCACGCTTGCCCAAGAATTTAATAATATTTCTGTTATATTTTTTGGTAGATAGAATTTTTTCATTCTTGATTGCAGTATCTGAGCTGTCGCTTCTTTGGCTTTTAATATCTTGTCTTGTGCTAATGCTTTTTCGGAGGTTCTTTTTTCGGAGACATAAACGCGCTTTTGTTCTTTATTGAAGAATTTTTGGAAATCATCTATTAAACCCGAGAAATCAATGTCGTTATAATCAGAATTTAGAATTACATAAACGATTTGCTTGATTTTGTTGATAAATTTCCCTTTTTTGTCATTTTTTTCATTCCAACCAATAGCAGCTTGAGCCAGATTATCCAATAACTTTCTAGCACTATTTTCTTTATTTGAAAATATCCTGCGATCTTGTAATGCTATATGCAAATAGGGAATTTGTAGCTTCGCAAGTAGAGCCTGAATTTTATCTGGTAAATTTCTGTCATCAACCAAAAACTGAAATAGCATTCCGACTAAATCAATAGTATCTTCATCTTGCTGCTTTACCCGTTTTGTCTCTTTTCCTGATGCAGAGTGCTCTAGTTGTTTCAACAGGGCATTTTTAAGTTCAGTTGGACTGAATATGGGTTGTAGGGAATCACCTGAATTGATTTCAATGTTTCTTAGTGCTAAAAGTGCCTTATTTATTTTCGGAGCATCATACACAGGAAAATCAACTCTGCTGCCATATGTATTTGGCGAAGAAATCATATCTTGATTTTGCATTTGTCTAAATGCATCAAATATTAATTGATAGTTTTCATCGTAGTATTCTCCTGGAACCTGATTGTTTTGATTGTAATTCAGCCTATGATCATTGTTAGTGAGAGATGGTTGCTCTTTCTTTATCTCTCTATTTGAGTTCGCACTTGCTGAGTTTAGTCGATTGGCTGCTTCAGGCAATGGCTGGAACTTTAAACTAGGGAGAATCCCTTGCTCAATCAGATAGCTATTAATTTTATGATAGAGTTCAATGAGATTAGGAATCAGATTCCTCTCAAATAACTTCAAAATAATCAATTCAACAGTCCCGGTAACAACAAGATGTTCAAGCGTTCTAGCAAAAGATTCGACGATAACAAAAGGAGATACTGGTATTTGGTCGTTCTTTAACTCCTTCCCTCCAGCTAATAGTGAAAATCGTTTTTGAAAAGCATACAATTGTTGATGCAGGTGTGTATCGGCTTTCCCGACCATATTCGAAATAGCGAGTTTATAATCTAGTTCATGCTCATCAATCAATGACAATTTGATATTGGAGCTATCAGTTGCTGTTGTGTCATTTGTTCCTGGGAAGAACTTGTAATCCGAGTTATTAAACTTATTAAAAACAGTTTGAATCCTATCGGTAAACTTCCTTAACATCAAATCTTTTTTCTTTCTGATTTCTTTCATTGCAGAAAAGTAGTCAGACTGTAATTCATTACTTTCTGCTTTCTCAGCCATATTAAACAAAGCATCATCAAGATGGTCATAATAAGAGAGGATTGTTGGTTTTAGACCTGAGATAAGCAATTCATATATTTTTGGTAGTATACGCCCCTCACTGATTTTTTTCTTCAGTTTTGAAGATATATTTAATATGTTATTTGAAGAGTCAGATTCTGCCACTTTTTTCACTTCTTATGCCATATTGAATTGAATTAACTAGGTCATTCTAATGCAAAACTAAGCAAAAAATATGTGGGACACTTCACACAATCATAAGAAGTAGTGATAGGAACTAGATATAAAAAAGTGACTAATTCGTTATTAAATATTGTTCAGTTTGAGTAATTGTTCATTAAGTTCTTTTAACATATGTTTGTTTTCAGAGAGAGTAATCTTTTCTTTCTCAACGACGGCATGAGGTGCGGAGTTGACAAACTTCTCATTGCTCAGTTTGCTATTCGCTCTGGTGATTTCCTTGTTTGCTGTTTCTATCAATTTGTTGATACGAGTAATTTCAGCTTCCACATCAATCAACCCAGCCATTGGAATATTAATTTTCATTTCACCAACCAGAGCCACTGCGGATTCCGGAGCTTGTTCATCATTTCCAAGAACTGTGATATTTTCGAGTACAGCCATGGTTTTTAGTAATTCTTCGTTGGAATTTAGAATTTCCAAATCCTGAGGAGAAGCATTTTCCAGAATAATAGACAAAGGCTTTCTTGGAGAGATGTTCATCTCACCACGAATTTGACGAATTCCCAGAACAATAGATTGCAACCATTGCATATCATTGGCCGCTTTTTCAAAGACTAGACTCTCATCAAATTCAGGGAAAGCAGAAATCATAATACTTTCATCAGGCAGTTGCAGCTTGGTTTTTAGCTCTTGCCAGATTTCTTCGGTAATAAACGGCATCAAAGGGTGTAATAATCGCAACGCCTGATCCAGCACATATAACAAGGAGTGTTGAACATTATATTTAGTCTTTTCATCTTGCTTGAGAAGTGGTTTTGCCAGTTCCACAAACCAGTCGCAGTATTCATTCCAGATAAAATCGTAAATACACTGAGCTGCCAAATCGAGACGGAATCCATCCAAGTGCTTTCTGAACTCTTCAGTTCTTTGTTGTAAGCGTGTCAAAATCCACAATTCGGCGATTGAATCCGGCTTCCAGTTGTCGGAATTTAACTCAAAATCTTCGGTATTCATAAATACAAAACGTGATGCATTGAATATTTTGTTGGCGAAATTCCGGTAACTTTCCAGGCGGTTCATGTCAAAACGCAGATGTCTGCCATTGGTGGCAATTGCTGCAAAAGTAAACCTCAAAGCATCACAACCATTGGGTTTGATGCCATCAGGAAATTCCTTACGAGTGGCTTTTTCGATTTTGGGAGCTAATTGTGGTTGCATCAGCCCGGTGGTGCGCTTTTTCACCAACGATTCCAAATCGATACCATCAATAATATCAATTGGATCAAGTACATTGCCTTTGGACTTGGACATTTTTTGTCCATGTGAGTCATTAATCAATCCATGAATATATACTGTTTCAAACGGAATCTTATCCATGAATTTGCAACCCGCCATAATCATACGAGCGACCCAAAAGAAAATAATGTCAAATCCGGTGACTAATACCTGAGTGGGATAGAATTCTTTTAATCGATCCGTTTGTTCGGGCCATCCCAAGGTTGAAAAAGGCCACAGGTTGGATGAAAACCAAGTGTCGAAGACGTCTTCATCTTGTTTGAGTTGCAAATCATCAGATAAATTGTACTTTTCACGAACTGCTTGCTCGTCTTCTGCAACATAAATATTGCCTTCATCATCATACCAGGCAGGAACACGATGTCCCCACCACAACTGACGGGAAATACACCAGTCTTCAATATTTTCCATCCACTGATAATAGGTTTTGTCCCAGTTTTCCGGAACAAACTGAATTTCACCATCTTTGACGGCATCCAAAGCCCGTTTTGCCATGGTTTCGACTTTGACATACCATTGGTCTGTGAGATAAGGTTCAACCACAGAATGTGAGCGATCTCCACGAGGAACCATCAGTTTATGAGGTTCGATTTTTTCAAGCAAACCCAGCTCTTCAAAATCGGCGACAATTTGTTTACGCGCATCGAAACGATCCATACCATGATATTTTTCCGGCATTTCATCATTGATTCTGGCATCATCTGTTAGAACATTGATGATTTCCAGATTATGGCGTTTGCCGATTTCCGCATCATTAAAGTCGTGAGCAGGAGTGATTTTCACACATCCGGTTCCGAATTCCATGTCTACATAATCATCAGCGATTACAGGAATTTTTCTACCGGCTAATGGCAAGTCGATGGTTTTTCCAACTAAGTCTGAATATCTTTCATCATCAGGATGAACTGCGATAGCGGTATCGCCCAGCATGGTTTCAGGGCGTGTGGTTGCGACAATGACAAAACCCTTACCATCAGTTCTTGGATATTTGAGATGCCAGAGAAAACCGTCTTCTTCTTTGTTTTCGACTTCAAGGTCAGAAAGAGCCGTTTGCAAAACCGGGTCCCAATTGACTAGTCTTTTACCACGATAAATCAGACCTTCTTCATACAGTTGAATGAACTGCTTTTGAACAGCATCAGACAAGCCGTCATCCATGGTAAAGCGTTCGGTTTCCCAATCAACAGATGCGCCCAAACGGCGAATTTGACCTTGAATCGTGCCGCTGGAATGCTCTTTCCACTCCCAAACTTTTTCCAGGAACTTTTCTCGACCCAGGTCGGTTCTTTTGACACCTTGTTCTAAAAGTTGTCTTTCAACGACCATTTGAGTAGCAATTCCGGCATGATCCGTTCCGCATTGCCACAAAGTTTTTTTGCCTTGCATGCGGTTATATCGGATTAATGCATCCATAATGGTATCTTGAAATGCGTGCCCCATGTGTAAGGAACCGGTTACATTGGGCGGAGGAAGCATGATGCAGAAAGTTTCGTCAGCTTTCTTTCCTCTTCCTTTGGGTGAAAAGTATCCGGCACTTTCCCAGATGTTATACCATTTGCTTTCAATTGTTTTAGGATCGTATTTGTTTATCATAACTTATATATTTGAATTATTAGTAACACAGAGAAACACGGAGGAGACACAGAGTTACGCGGAGTTTTTTATTTATCATTTATTAATCTTTTAATACCATTTTTTAAAATTGGAACATTGAAGTTAATCAATAATCCTAGCTTGAATTTGCCCAATTTTAAATATGTCAAGAGTTGAGACTTATGTATATCTGTTAGTTTATCCACTGATTTTAATTCAACTACTATTATTCCTTCAACCAATAGGTCTATTCTGTAGCCTTGGTTTAGTTTTATTTCCTTGTAGGTGATTGGTACAGGTGTTTCTTTTTCAACTTTTAGCTCAGATTTAACTAACTCATATAGCATACATTCCTGATACGCAGACTCTAACAAGCCAGGTCCCAATTGCTTGTGTACTTCAATAGCACAAGAAATTATTTGACTTGTTAGTTTTTGATAAATCATTAAATGCCTCCGTGCAACTCTGTGTATCTCAGTGTTCCTTTTAAGCTTATTTTGAAGATTCGTTTATCAAATATTGAACCATCATGGCAACAGGGCGCCCGGTTGCACCTTCTTTTTTGTTGTTCCAGGCTGTTCCTGCGATGTCAATATGCGCCCAGTTGGCTTCTTCAGTGAAACGACTGAGGAAGCATCCGGCTGTGATGGTTCCCGCAGGGAATCCTCCAATGTTTTGCATATCGGCAAAAGATGTATCCAGTTGTTTTTGATAGTCATCCCATAAAGGAAGTTGCCATGCACGGTCATGAATTTGCTCTCCTGCTTTTAATAAATCAGTCGGAAGCTGATCTTTTTTACTCATGACAGCTGATGCCACATGACCAAGTGCAACAATACACGCTCCGGTTAATGTTGCTAAATCAATTAATACCTGAGGTTCAAATTCCTGAGCATAAGTCAAAGCATCGCATAAAATTAAACGGCCTTCTGCGTCAGTATTCAGAACTTCAATTGTTTTTCCTGAATAACTCTTAACCACATCGCCTGGTCTGTATGCATTGCCATCAGGCATGTTTTCAACAGCAGGAACGATGCTGATTAAATTGATTGGCAACTGCATTTTAGCAACCGCAACAAATGTTCCAATCACGGTTGCAGCCCCACACATGTCATATTTCATTTCATCCATGTTTAATCCCGGTTTTAATGAAATGCCGCCGGTATCAAATGTGATTCCTTTACCAACTAAAATATGAGGCTTTTGTTCTTTTTTCGCTCCATTGTATTTTAAAACAATCATCTTTGGTTTGTTGCTTGAACCTTGCCCAACAGCAAGCAAAGCATTCATACCTAATGTTTCCATTTCCTTATGGTCAAGAATCGTCAATGAGCAGTTGTCATATTTTTTGCTGATTTTTTTAGCCTTTTTCGCAAGATAATTGGGGTTACAAATATTTGGAGGAAGGTTTCCAAGTTGTCTGGTTGTTGAAATGCCTTTGGCAATGGCGCTTGCTTGTTGTATGGTTTTTTCTTGAGATTCATCGGCATAAAAATCCATTGAATCTAAGCTGTGTTTATTATCTTTTTCAAAATGCTTGGTTGATTCATAGCGGTAAGTGGTATTTGCTGCTGATATAGCAATAATTTTGCAAGCCATTTCTTTGTCTAATTTGCCAAAATCAATGGCGGTCATGTAATTTTGGACAGATTTTGCCGGAGTGCTCACCAGGCTTTTAACTGCGCTGGAAGCGGCAGATTGTAGAACTCCTAAATCACATTTGTCTTTTTTACCTAGGCCAACAATAACAACTCTTTTGTTACTATCAGTAAATAATGTTAACACTTCTCCACTATTGCCTTTAAAATCACCGCTTTTTAAAAGCTGTGAAACTTTACCTGATACCATGGAGTCTATTTCTTGGGTGATATCATCCAGTTTTTTATCAGAATAGACAGCCGCAATAATAGCATCAGTCGTTGATTGGGAAGGCTTCGTTAATGATGATGTGATTTTCATGTGTTTCTCCAATATTGTTTCAGTGTGTGATAATATTCCACCTGAAATTTTATGCGAAATGTTTTATAAACGGTGCATTTTAAACAACTAACAGAGCATGTGCCAGTAAATAGTGAACCCTTTACGAGAAAATAAGTGCAGATTCTAGCCGGATATTTAAGGAAAGAAACATTCAGAGCATTTTTGGCAATTCTGATTGTTTTGCTGATTTTCAGTATCGGGCAGTTGTTCGCTGAGTCTCTCCGTGCTGTGGCAAGAGGTGCATTGCCGACCTCTATGCTTTATATTGAGCTCGGTTTGCGGACAATTGACAGCTTAACCATTCTTTTGCCTTTATCTCTTTATCTGGCAGTTTTAGCAAAGCTTGGACAGATGTACCGAAATCAGGAATTGGTGATGTATCATGCTTCCGGAGTTTCAACAAGTCATATTTTGCGAATGTATTTGCCACAAATAGTGTTCTTTTTTATATTTCTATTAATCATTTCTACGGTCATTTTACCACTTGCTTCGCAAACTTCAGAAAGATTAACACGAGCAGCCAGTAAAGACATTTCGTTGATGGGTCTGAAGGAAGGTGTTTTCCAGGAATTATCTGGTAGCAACTCGGTCATTTATGTCAGTAAAATCAACACGGAAGAAAAGCGCCTGGAAAACATATTTGTTAATGTGACTCATGATGATCGTGTCGATACTTTAACTGCGGAATATGGTTATCAATATGAAGATGAAGAAAATGGCGAAAGATACATTTCTTTATTTAACGGCTTTAGAAATGAAGGGGTTCCGGGAAAGAAAAAATACAATTTGATGCGTTTTGAGAGAAATGACATCAAGCTACCAAAGCTGGAAGGTAAATCGGTGAATATTGATGAGAAGGGCAAAAGCACTTTTGAGTTGTTTAATTCCACTGATTTAACTGAAAAAGCTGAATTTCATAAAAGGTTGTCAAGTGCGATTGCTGCTGTTGTGCTTTTGATGTTAGCAGTTTCAATTTCAAAAACTTCTCCTCGAGATGCAAAATATACCAGTTTGGTTTTGGGTTTGTTGATTTATATATGTTATTCGTATCTTCTGGCAATCTCTTTTTCGATGATCGCTCAAGGAAAAATTCCGGGTTGGATAGGCGGATGGTGGGTGCATATTATTTTCATAATGTATGGTTTGCGAAGGATTAATAAGGTCGACGAGTTGAAATAATGTATCCGGGAGTTTTAAACAGATATTTATTCAAGTCAATTAGTATGGGAATACTGATGGCGGCCTTAATGTTCCTGACTCTTGATGTTCTCATCAGTTTTATTCAGCAGGTCAATCAGGTTGGAAAAGGCGATTTTACAGTTGGAAGTGCGTTTTATTACACCTTATTGGTAATCCCAAGCAGTATATATAATGTGTTCCCGGTGAGTGCTGTTGTTGGAGTCATGCTCGGGCTGGGTCTTTTGTCTGCGAACTCAGAGCTGGTTATTGTCCAGTCGATCGGTATCAGTAAGTTAAAATTAGCTTCAATAACAATTGTAACATTAGTGGCTTGGCTCGTGCCAATATCGCTGCTTGGGGAATTTGTTGCTGCTGATGCTAAATTGTTAGCGGAATCCTATCGTTCGACAACTATAAGTAAAAATATTGGCCTTGGTGCAAATACAGGCGTTTGGATTCGTGATAACAATGTCATTTTTAATGCGGTTCCAACCGGGAATACTTATGATATTAGAAACAAAGACATTGTTATGAATGATGTGACTGTGTATGAACTTGATGAAAGTCTTCAAGTTGAGAAAGTTTCAAAGGCCAAACAGGCAATTCACAAGCAAGGAAGTTGGGAGCTTTTTGATATTGAGGTCACGGAATTTGTTGAACTGGGAGTTGAAACCAAGAAATATGAAAAGTTAACCTGGCCCTCGAGGATTGAACCGGAAATTCTTAGTATTACTCATTCTCGCCCTAAGAACCTAAGCATCAGAGATATTCTAAAGTTCAAAAAATTCCATGTTGAAGAAAATAAAATTCCTGCAAATTATGAAATTGCTCTGTGGTCCAAGTTTTTTTATCCATTGGTGGTTATCTCCACGGCCTTGACGGCGTTGCCTTTTTTGTTTGGTTTAATGCGAGCCGGAGGATTTGGACAAAGACTATTGACTGGTATATTGCTTGGAGTGGTTTTGGACTTAAGCCACAGAACATTGTTGAATATTGGTGAGGTTTATAATGTGCATCCAACTTTAGTGACCGTGGCACCTCAGTCTCTTATATTAATTATGGTTTTGTTGTATTTGAAAACTCAAAACCAAAAATAAATTAAACTTCAGAAACCACGGTATTTGTCTGAGTAATCAAGTCCATCCATGTTGATTTCGGAGAAAGCTTCCAGAAAACCCCCAGGCCTAATAATAACGTAGAGACCACACCAACAATGAATCTGATAATTGCCTGATTCCAATTAATGGTGTGATTTTCATTTGACGCAGATTGTATCTTCATCTTCCAGGCTCTCATTCCGAGAGTTTGTCCACCTTTTTTCCATGAATAAATGTAATAAATTGCAATTTCAAAAGTAACAAGTGCGGAAAACCATAAGGTGTGTCTTTCCACCTGTTGTCCGTTCCTTATCATCAAAACAATAAATGAAGTCAGTAGTAAAATCCCTATTACCGGGAAAAGATCATATAAGAAAGCAGCGAAGTGCTTCCAGACAGGAGGTTTTGTCATTAATTTTGCCGAATAAAAAGGACTTGCATTATAGCTTTTCAAATAAAAAAAAGTGTAAAAAACGACAAAATTTGGTATCAAAAAAATTCAAGAAAATCAAAAAATCGTTGAATAAATCCTTTTCTTTTGAATCAAAGAACTGTATTCTTAGCAATCTTGAAATCGAGTGCAGGTGAATATCTGATAAGTTTTTTCCGAATTTATCAATTGCATCTGATTGTCTATAAATCAAAAATAGAGTGAAAACACGGTATGTTAAACCAAAGCATAAACAAACAAACGATGAGTAAAATTGTAACGTTGTTGCTTTTGACTCTTGTCTCAATTGTCGTAAACGCACAGCAACAATTAAACACAGCTGTTCAAGTTGTTGTTGATACAAATAATGCATCAGCAGCAACACAAACAAGAATCGACAGTTTGAACGATCAAACCGACGAGTTGACAGCAAAATATAGAAATGTTCTCAATGAAATTGAAAGTTTAAGAGAATACAATAAACAATTGGAAGCAGTTGTAAATGATCAAAGAGCTCAGATTGTCTCGATTGAACAGCAAATGACTAGCTTGGAGCAAACTAACAGAGGTGTTGTTCCAATGATTATTGAAATGATTGATTCGCTAGGTCAGCTTGTTGAAGCAGATATTCCTTTTTTAAAGGAAGAGAGGCTTGATAGAGTTGCTGAGCTGGAAGGCATGATTGGATCGCAGGCATATACCACTTCTGAACTTTATCGCAAAGTAACTGAAGCATATGGAATAGAGTTAGATTACGGTTCGACAGTTGAGTCATATCAGGATGCGTTGCCAAACGGTAAAGAGGTTGATTTTTTAAGAGTTGGTAGAACTACTTTGATTTATCAAACTCTGAATCAAGAGGTTTCCGGTTGGTGGAATTCCTCAACAGGTCAGTTTGAAGAGTTGGACAAGCGATACAATGCTGAAATTAAAGAGGCTATTCGTATTGCAAAGAAACAAGCTTCTCCTGATTTAACAGGTCTGCCTGTTTTTGCTGCTGATAACGCAGGAGGGCAATAAAAATGAAAACTAAATTTATGAAAAAAACTGTATTATTATTTTTAGTAGGTTTAACTAGCGTTGCATCAGCGATGACTTTGCCGGAATTGGTTGAGGCAGTTAGAAAATCAGCAACTGAAAGTTCAGCTGAAAACAAGCAACGTTTGGCAGAATTCAAAAGCAAAAGAGATCAGCAACAAAGATTGTTGAGCGAAGCTGAAGCGACTTTACGAGCTTTAGAGAAAAAATCCGATGAGCTTAAAACTGAGTTTGATGCTAATGAAAAATCTCTCGCAGAATTAGAAACAATTTTACATGAGAGATCAGGTAATTTAGGTGAAATGCAAGGGACGGTTAAAATTCTGTCCGGTGATTTGAGAAGTCGTGTACAAAACTCTTTGACAAGTGCAGAAATCACTGGAAGAGATGAGTTTCTATCTGAGTTGGCAGCTAAGAAAGAGTTGCCGACCATTGATGATTTGAAAAAATTATGGTTTGAAATGACCAGAGAAATTTCTGAGCAGGCTAAGATTGTTAAGTTTTCTGCACCGGTTCTGAACTCTGAAGGCGACATCGAAGAGAATGTCAGTGTGATTCGTTTAGGTGCATTCAATGCATTTGATGCAAGTGGCAACTTCTTAACATGGAATCCAGATGGTTTGTCAAATAAAGGTGTTTTATATAAACTTTCAAAACAACCAAGTGGGAAATATAAGCAAATGGCAAACAGCTTTGTCAATGCAGCCCCTGGTACAATGGTAAATGCTCCTATTGACTATACCAAAGGTACAATTTTACAAATGGTTGTCCAAACTCCAAGTTTGAAAGAAAAAGTGGAACAAGGTAAAGAAGTTGGTTATGTAATTATCGGATTGGGTGTTTTTGGATTGCTGTTGGCTTTGTGGAAATTCATCAGTTTGTATGTTTCCGGATCTAAAATCAAAAAACAACTTAAGAGCAAAACACCAAGTTCAAACAACGCTCTGGGAAGAATTATGCATGTTTATTCTGACAATCCGGATGCAGATGTTGAAACTATGGAGCTTAAAATGGATGAAGCCATATTGCGTGAGACAGCTCCTCTTGAGAGTGGCTTGTCATTCATTAAGGTGATGTATGTTATTGCTCCATTATTAGGTCTGTTAGGTACGGTTGTTGGTATGATTGCAACATTCCAAATGATTACGTTGTTTGGAACCGGGGATCCTAAAGCGATGGCGGGCGGTATCTCACAAGCATTGGTTACAACTGTTCTTGGCTTGGTAGTGGCGATTCCGTTGACTATCTTGCACTCAGTATTGCAATCAATGGCTAGAAAACAAACACAAGTTCTTGAAGAGCAAAGTGCGGGCATTATTGCCAGATTAGCGGAGAAGTAAAATGTTTTATCAGTTACAACAAAACTGGTATAAAATTCTCGACTTTATTGACATGGGTGGCCCTGTACTATGGGCCATCATGGCAGTTTTGTTTTTCATGTGGTTGATGATTGTTGAAAGAATGTGGTTCTATTCAATCACATTTCCAAAACTAAGAAAACAAATTCTAAGTGACTGGGATGCAAGGAGTGACAGATCCAGTTGGTATGCGCGGAGGATTCGCGAGCAAATGGTATCGGAAGCGAATGTCAATTTACGTTCCGGCCTTGGTTTTCTTGATGCGTTAGTGGCGATTAGTCCGTTACTGGGTTTGTTTGGAACCGTTTATGGAATGCTTAACGTATTCGATATTATGGCGATGGAAGGAACGTCAAACGCTAGAGCGATGGCTAGTGGTGTAGCAAAGGCGACGATACCAACAATGGCAGGAATGATTGCTGCGCTTTCAGGAGTTTTCTTCACGACATTTTTTAGACAAAAAACAAGAAAAGAAACCGAACATTTAGAAGATTCAATGCACCAAGGTTAAACTTGTATTGAACTGAGATAAATAATTGCTGTCACATTATAATAAAATCGTGCCGGCACACTTAAAGAGGTCATAAAATTTATGAGACGCAGACATTTTCATGAAGATGAAGCTGAAATTAATATCACTCCGATGCTGGACGTGGTTTTCATCATGCTTATATTTTTTATTGTTACAACATCATTTGTAAAAGAAACAGGGGTTTCAGTCAATCGTCCTCAAGCATCAACAGCTCAAAAAGTTGAAAAAGGAAATATATTGATTGCAATAAAAGATAATGGACAAATTTGGATTAACAAACGTGAAGTTGATATCCGTGCCGTTCGAGCTGTTGTTGAAAAAATGCATTCTGAGAACCCTGAGGGATCAGCAGTTATTATCGCTGATAAAGGGTCAAGAACTGGTGATTTAGTAACAGTGATGGATCAAATCAAAGCTGCAAAAGTTGAAAAAATTTCGATTGCAGCAACAAAAACGGAATAGTTGACAAGAGTTTAAGATATGAGTAGTTTTGTCAGAAGTAGTACATCAATTATCCCATCAGTGGTAATAACATTCTTTTTGTTTATTGGAATGCACTTTCTGGTGAATAGTTCAAAGAATGCTAAACCGGATGATAAGGATCAGATTTCTATTGATTTTTCACCGGTCAAAGTTGATGATGAAGTCAATCAGAAACAACGTAGAATTCCGAAGAAACCTCCTCCACCGAAGGAGCCACCTCCTCCACCAAAGATGAATGTACAGCAAAATCAGTCGGTGACAAATAATATGCCTACACCAAATATACCTTCGTTGAATCTGGGTGTTGGTGGAGATGGCCCTTATTTGGGACCAATGGGCTCAGGTGTTGATATGAATCAGGAAGGTGGAATTATTCCTGTTGTGACTATCGCTCCAATTTATCCTCGTAAGGCACTTATTGCGAAAATTGAAGGTTGGGTAGATATTGAGTTTACAATTACGGAAATTGGTACCGTGGTGAATCCTAGAGTGGTGGACTCTGAACCTAGACGAATTTTCGATCGTGAAGCATTGAAAGCTATATTAAGATATAAGTTTAAACCCAAGGTTGTTGATGGGAAAGCTGCGACTCAGATTGCGACACAAAGAATTGAATTTAGACTGGCTAAAGATTAATTAGAAGAAAAATATGAAAAAGATTATATTTGTAACCCTAGTTTTAGCATCTCAACTTGTCTTTGCAGGTGAAGAGTTAACCGGTAATCCGGAAAGAACACGTGAAAATAGTGGTGGTATTACTGAGTTGGTGTATAAGAAGTTTGAGAAAATTCTCGAAATGATTGCCGATAATAAATACCATGAAGCGAGAGTTGACTTAAATCAGTTGATGGCAAAAAGGCTTAACGAATATGAAAAAGCAAATGTTGAGCAATATCTTGGCTGGATTGATGCGGGTGAAGAAAAATATGCCGATGCCATTAAACATTATCAAGCTGCGTTAGCTTCTGATGCTTTACCTAATTTGACGCACTTTAGTTTGATGCTTCAGGTTGCGAGTTTGCAGTCAGCTCTTGGACAGTATCAAAAGACAATAGACTCATTGCACGAATACTACAAAGTTACTGATAAAATCAAAGATACAACATTTGCAATGGAAGGTAATGCTTATGCTCAACTCAATCAGTATAAGAAAGCGATACCTTTATTTATTAAAGCAATTGCATTGTCGGATGAGCCAAGAGAACAATGGATGTATATGTTGTACTCTCTTCATATGGAACTTTCACAATTCCAAGAAGCTGCAAATGTTTTAGAGAAGTTGATTGAGATTAATCCTAATAAAAGAGATTACTGGATTCGTTTATATAGTGTTTACTTTAATCTTAAGCAGGATAAGAAGGCTTTAGCGACATTGGTACTAGCTGATAAAAATGGCCTCTTGGATGACGAAAAAAACCGTTTAACTCTTTATAAAATGTATGCATTGATGGAAGTGCCCTATAAAGCAGGACAGGTTTTAGAAGACGGTCTTAAAAAAGGTATTGTTAAACCAAGTTTCAAACACTGGGATTCATTAGGAAAAGTTTGGTACTCAGCAGCTGAAATGGATAAGGCACTTGAGGCGTTTGACGAGGCCAGTAAATTGGCAACAGACGGTAAAATCGACTTTCAAAGAGCTAATATCTATTTCGAAAGAGAAGATTGGAAAAAAGCAAAGCAAGCTCTGAGAGAAGCCATTGAGAAAGGTGGGTTGACTGAAACACAATTTGGAAACACATGGTTGTTGCTTGGAATGGTTGAAAGTGAGATTGGTAATATTCCAGGTGCTATTGATGCCTTAAAGCATGCTAAAAATTATAAAAACGCGAGAAAAAATGCCATACAATGGATAGATCATCTAGAGAAAAAATATGCCAGACAGAAAGCTCAGCAGGAAAGAGAGCAAATCCTGACAGATGCTGTTGAGTCAACTGGTGGCTAATATATTAATTTAGAATAGAGTCAATGAGCAAGAAAAGCAGTAATGAGGAAATTGTTACTGCTTTTTTTTATGCTTTAAAACTTGAACAGGGGCTATCAGATAATACAATTTCCGGTTATATTTCAGATGTTAACCAATTTTTACGTTATTTAGAAGAATCCAACCAGCGCTTAACATCAGTTGATGAAGTAATTATTCAAAATTTTCTAAATGAAATCAGAATAAAAAAAATTAAAACCAAGAGCGTTGCCCGTAAAATATCATCAATTAAACAATTTTATTTGTTTTTACA
This sequence comes from Gammaproteobacteria bacterium, assembly GCA_041395445.1. Classification (NCBI taxonomy): domain Bacteria; kingdom Pseudomonadati; phylum Pseudomonadota; class Gammaproteobacteria; species Gammaproteobacteria bacterium. The sequence goes on from JAWLAO010000003.1 coordinate 436,779, forward strand.
GAAAGAAAAATATATTCAAAGCAATCCTTTTGACTTAATTACACAACCAAAAACTAGAGGAAATGTGCCTAAACCATTATCGGAAGAACAGATTGAGCAGCTTCTTAACTCTCCGGATGAGGCAGATTCAATAGGATTCCGGGATAAGACCATGTTTGAATTAATGTATGCAACCGGTATGCGCGTGAGTGAAATTGTCGATTTGCAGCTGATGCAATTGAATCTTAATCAAGGGACGGTGAGAATCTTGGGCAAAGGGTCAAAAGAAAGGTTAGTTCCTATTGGTGAATATGCAGCAGACTACTTATTAGAGTATCTAAAGTTTCATCGCTCCGGGTTACTTAAAAACAAGAAATCAAATTTTGTTTTTTTAAGTAATAGAGGACAAAATATGACGCGTCAAACTTTTTGGCATAGTGTCAAAAAATACGCAAAAAAATGCGGTATTCATCCATTACCATCACCACATATGTTGAGACATTCATTCGCAACACACTTGCTAAATAATGGAGCCGATTTACGAGTGGTACAAATGTTATTAGGACACTCGAATATTTCAACAACACAAATATATACATTAGTAGCAAAAGAAAAATTAAAAAAAATACATCATGAACATCATCCCAGAGGCTAGAAGACTAGAAATAAAAGATATTCAGTTGATATGTTAATAAATTGGAACTAAAATCTTTCCTCTTGTGTCTTAGAAAAAATAATTAACTTGGATTTAACTTATGTATAAAAAATATTTCCCTATTTTGTTGGCGGCTTCATTTGCATTAAATGCTATGGAACCAAGTGAAGAAATCAAAACAGGTATCAAAAACTTAGCTCCAACTGCTGTTGTATCATCAGCTAGTGAAACTCCAATTGATAATGTGACAGAAATTATTATTGAAGGCCCTCGAACTGGAGATGTGTATTATATTTCTGATGATGGAAAATATCTGATTAATGGTAGTATTATTGATACAACCAGCAGAAAAGACATTACAGAAGAAAGAAAATCGGGGCTACGTAAAGAAGTCATAGAAAAGGTTGGTGTGGATTCAAGAATTAATTTTTATCCTGATGATATGAAATATCACTTAACAGTGTTTACAGATATTGACTGTGGGTATTGCAGAAAATTGCATACTCAAATTGATGAATATAATAAATTGGGTATAGGAATTTCATACTTATTTTATCCTCGTTCCGGTTTAAACAGCCCATCATTTGATAAGGCTCAGACAGTCTGGTGTAACGATGATAGAAAAACAGCTTTAACAAATGCAAAATCAGGTGTTGAGTTAGAACCTAAAAAATGTGATAACCCAATCAAAGATCATTATTTGACTGGACAAGCAGCAGGCGTAACAGGGACACCAGCATTGATTTTAGATGATGGAAAATTATTGCCAGGATATCTTCCGCCACAAGATTTGTTAAATCGCTTAACTATGCTAGAAGCGCAGTAAATTTTATATAGTTTGATTAAAAAGCCGGTTTCCCCCGGCTTTTTTGTTTGCTAAAGTAATTTTAGTTACAACAAAAGCTAATGGCGTCTATCCTCGTGCAATAAAAAAATAAAAATGCTATCATTCAACACCGCTGTCACACCATTTAATTTTAATGAATAATCAGGTTATTGTGTTACAAGGGGGACTATCCCTCAGTCCATTTAGAATTAATAAAATTAATGATACTTTAAAAGGTTTTGGAAATACTGTTAAAGAAGTTTCCGATGTGTTTTTGATAAATATTGACAAGACAAAGTCAATTGATATCGAGAAGCTGAAAAATTTGTTAGGAGCAAAATCTTTTGAAGAGGTTAAAAATACTTTGTACATTGCTCCGAGAAAAGGAACAATTTCCCCTTGGTCAAGTAAGGCAACTGATATTTTGCACAATTGTGATTTAGACTTTGTTGTGCGTGCAGAACATGTGAAATGCATGGTTTTCGAGAATCCTGTTAGTCTGGAGATAAAACAATACACTGAATTATTTGATCGCATGATGGAATCTACTCATACGAATATACATGAATTAAACTCCCTTTTTCAAGAATTCAAACCAACGCCTCAAAATGATTTAGAAATAATAAACAATCCGAAAAATCTAAACTCTATCGATAGAGAAATGGGTTTGGCATTATCAGAGTCAGAAAAAGAGTATCTGATTAAAAGTTATCAAGAACTTGGAAAAGAGCCAACTGAGGCTGAATTAATGATGTTTGCCCAGGCAAATTCTGAACATTGTCGCCATAAAATTTTTAATGCGGATTGGACAATTGGTGGCGTTGAGCAACCGAAATCATTGTTTAAAATGATTCGGAATACAGAAGCAAATACAGACAAGCCTGCAATTTCTGCATATAAAGACAACTCAGCAGTTTTTGCAGGAGGTGAGTCGATTCGTTGGTTAGTTGATGAGGATAATAAATATTTCCAACAGAACAATACAGCTGATATCCTTATTAAAGTAGAAACTCATAATCATCCGACAGCAATTTCGCCTTATCCAGGTGCGGCAACCGGTTCGGGTGGAGAAATTAGAGATGAAGCTGCTACCGGTCAAGGCAGTCGCCCTAAAGCAGGCCTAACCGGATTTTCAGTTAGTCATCTTCAAATTCCCGAAAATATCAATAAATGGGAAGAAAGTTTAATAGGCAAACCGGATCGAATTGTTTCAGCTTTAGAAATAATGATTGAAGCCCCATTAGGTGCAGCTGCATTTAACAACGAATTTGGTCGCCCGAATATCTGTGGATACTTTCGTAACATGGAGATTAATACAGAAGATTATGGCTGGCGAGGTTATCATAAGCCAATCATGCTGGCAGGCGGATTAGGAACTATAAATCGTGAATTGGCAATTAAACAAGACACTCAAGCCGGTGATTATTTGGCAGTCTTGGGTGGTCCGGCTATGTTAATTGGTTTGGGTGGTGGCGCTGCTTCGTCAATGACGAGTGGAACAAGTTGCGCGGATTTGGATTATGCATCGGTGCAAAGAGGAAATCCGGAAATGGAACGTCGTTGTCAAGAAGTTATTGATAGATGTTGGAGTCAAGGAGGCGAAAACCCAATTCGTTCCATTCATGATGTGGGAGCAGGAGGGTTGTCCAACGCCTTGCCGGAACTTTTGGATGACGCCGGTCTTGGCGGCGTTCTGGAACTGCGTAAATTACAGATTGACACCACATCAATGTCGCCAATGGAAATTTGGTGTAATGAATCTCAGGAACGATATGTGATGTCAATCAAACCAGAAAAACTGTCTGAATTTGAAAAACTGTGCCAGCGTGAAAGATGTCCGGTCGCAATTTTAGGTAAAGCAACCGAAGAAAAACAACTTAAGGTGACTGACGAATACTTTGGGAATAATCCTGTTGAGATTCCGATGGAATTGCTACTTGGAAATACACCTAAAACTGAGAAAAATATTTCAACAGTTCAACCCGAATTAAAAGCACTGGATTTGTCTGGTGTAACAATCGAAAAAGCTGTCTATCAAGTATTAAATTACCCGACGGTTGCCAGTAAAAAATATCTGATAACCATTGGTGATAGAACTGTTTCAGGGTTAGTTCACAGAGATCAAATGGTTGGACCTTGGCAAGTTCCAGTAGCTGATTGCGGTGTAACATTAAGAGATTATTACAGCAATAGCGGCGAAGCAATGGCAGTTGGTGAAAGAACCCCATTAGCACTTATCAATGGTGCAGCATCAGCAAGAATGGCTGTTTGCGAAGCCATAACAAACATCGCATCCAATGATATTGGTGATTTATCGAATATCAAACTATCTGCAAACTGGATGGCAGCATCCGGAAAAGGTCGTGAAGATGAAGTCTTGTTTGAAGCTGTAAAAGCGATCGGTGAAGAACTATGCCCGGAGTTGAAAATTGGGATACCTGTGGGGAAAGATTCGTTATCGATGAATACCCAATGGCAAGATGGTGCAGAAGACAAACAAGTAACAGCTCCGGTTTCATTAATTATTTCAGCATTTGCCAATGTGAATGACATTCGTAAAAGTGTGACTCCGTATTTTAATCGTGAAAAGAAACATCGTTTCTATTACATTGATTTGGCAGGTGGCAACAAACGATTAGGCGGCTCTTGTTTGGCGCAAAGTTACCGGCAATTAGGTAATGATTGTCCGGATTTGCCACAAGTATCAACAATCCAAATATTTTGGCAAACAATGCAGCAGCTAGTCAAAAATGAAATGATTTCTGCTTATCATGATATCTCTGATGGTGGTTTGTTTGTTTCAATATTAGAAATGTGTATTGCCAGTCAATGTGGTATAAAAGCAAATCTCGATTTTAGCCAATACACAGCATTGGAGACGCTTTTTAGTGAAGAACTGGGAGCGGTAATTGCTATTGAAGAAGGTAATGATGAAGGCTTTAGGGATATAATCGAAAGGATGAGTATTTCAGATTCAGTCCATTATTTAGGAAAGCCAAAAACTGAAAAAACAATTGTGTTGAAACAAAATGATCAAGTGGTTTTTAATTCGGAACTGGTTGATTTGGAAAAGCAATGGGCTAAGACCAGTCATTTGATGGCAAGTTTAAGAGATAATCCGGAAACTTGTGAACAGGAATATCAGAACATTGGCAAAGATGATTTTGGATTGTCGCCAAAAGTTGGTTTTGATTTTGATGAAAAAATAATTGCTCCTTACCTCAATGTACAAAAACCTAAAGTTGCGATATTGCGCGAGCAAGGAGTTAATGGCCAAAAAGAAATGGCAATGGCATTTTATAGATCCGGCTTTGAATGTCATGATGTGCATATGCAGGATTTATTAACGGGCAAAACTGACCTGAGCCAATTTCAAGGATTGGCAGCCTGTGGTGGTTTTTCTTATGGAGATGTTTTGGGTGCGGGGCGTGGTTGGGCAAAGACCATTCTCTTTCATGAAAATATAAAACGTCAATTTGCAGAATTTTTTGCAGACAATAATAAATTTACATTGGGTGTGTGTAATGGTTGCCAAATGATTTCATCGCTTTATGAAATTATTCCGGGTAGTGAATACTGGCCAAGATTCATGCGTAATACCAGCGAACAATTTGAGGCCAGGTTTTCGTCATTAAAAATTGAAAACAGCAACTCGGTATTTTTTGAAGGAATGCAGGGAGCAGAAATTCCGGTGGCAATCTCTCACGGAGAAGGCCGGGCTGTATTCAAAAATGATAATGGTGGACTTAACAGCATTATTGCCGCAAAATATATTGATAATAGTGGCGTTGAAACACAAAGCTATCCATTCAATCCCAATGGATCACAACTTGCAACCGCAGCTGTGGTAAATAAACATGGAAATGTTATGGTGATGATGCCTCATCCGGAAAGAGTTTTTCGAGCAGCACAAATGTCGTGGGCTCCAAGCTCATGGCAAGGGAATTCACCCTGGATGAGAATGTTTTATAATGCCAGAAAATTCGTAGGTTAAATTATGACTGAAATTCATGACGCAAAAGCAATAATCAAAAGACTTCTTATCAGCACTGTTCTATATTTGCCGTTATGTTTCTTTATTTGGTTTTATTCAGCAACACTGCTGGTGCTACCGGTTAAGTATTTATTGCAGTTTGTTCTAACCACTTGGCAGCCTGATTTGTTTAATTCTGTGAGTTCAAATTACTACATGCTGAGTATTGAAACACTTATATTCCCTTCACAAACTTTTCCGGGTCAGGGGGCTAAGTTGGCGGTTCTGGATGTTGCGGTTAATCCAATGATTTATGGTTATGGTTTAGCTGTAATTTCCGGTTTAACAGTCTCAATACCTGAACTGGCCCCTGCTAAGAAAATCAAGCAAATTGTGCTTGGTTATATTATCGTAGTCGTTATCCAAACCTTTGGTTGTTTTTGGGAAGCTATGAAACATCTGGTTTTTTATGGAAGCCCTGATTCCAAACAAGCTATTTTAGATACTGGATTATTTCCGGACTTGATAGCATTATTCTATCAGATGTCTTACTTAATATTTCCGGCAGTAATACCAATAGCTGCATGGATTATAATGAACAAGAATTTCATTGGCATTATTACAGGGTTAGATGCAAAAATAAACGGAAACTTAAAAGATGCGAAAGTGTCTGAGAAGAAGTGACTTCAGGCGTATATATGGCAGAACAGCAAACAATAGTAGAAAAAGAAATTGATAAAACGGAAGCAAATCCTTCCTTAAACTTGTCATTTGAGGACAAGTTATGTCAGTACATGATTGAAAAAGGTCGGTTGAAGCAGGAGGATTTAATTCGTGGTGAGCGCTTGCATAAGGAAAATCCTGAGACCTCATTAGTTCCTCTTTTAGTGCGCTTGGGCTTAGCGTCCGAGAGAGATGTGGCTTCATCGCTCAGTGAAGTGATGGAATTAGAAGTCATAAAGGAAAAAGATTATCCTGAAACCACTAATGTCGAAACAGAAATCCCCATTCGTTTCATGCAAAAAAGTTTGTTTGTGCCGATTTCGGAGGATGAAGAAACAATTAAGGTTATCATGGTATATCCCAGTGATGAGTTTACCGTAAAAGCCATTCGGATGGCATCTGGCAAAAAGTTGGATATCAAAATTGGTTTGCCTTCAGAAGTTGAAAATGCCATTGAAAAATATTTTGGTGGCGGAAGATCGGCGATGGGTCAGATTGTTGAAAGTTTAACCGATGAAAGTGCCGGTGATGAAGAAGATGTCGATCACTTAAGAGATTTGGCAAGTGAAGCGCCGGTCATTCGTCTGGTGAACATCATCATGCAAAGAGCTGTTGAATCAAGAGCATCTGACATACATGTTGAGCCCTTTGAAAACAGATTGAAAGTAAGATACAGAATTGACGGAGTTTTGCAAGAAGTTGAGTCTCCGCCGGCACGGTCAACCGCAGCAGTCATTTCAAGAATCAAAATCATGGCAAAGCTAAATATTGCCGAAAGACGCCTGCCACAGGATGGTCGGATTATGCTCAGAGTTCAAGGTAAAGAGCTCGATTTAAGGGTTTCAACAGTCCCCACATCTTATGGTGAAAGTGTGGTTATGAGGATTTTGGACAGGGAAAGCATCGTGTTTGATTTCCACGAATTAGGATTCACCGACAGATTGTTAAAACCTTTTAAAAAATCTTTGGAACTTCCACATGGCATCATGTTGGTAACCGGTCCGACCGGTTCCGGTAAAACCACAACTCTTTATACTGCATTACAGCAATTAAACACAGAAGAACGTAAAATCATCACCGTAGAAGACCCTGTTGAGTATCAACTTACTGGTATCAATCAAATTCAGGTCAAATCATCCATCGGTTTGGATTTTACATCGGCTCTCAGAGCGATTGTTCGCCAAGACCCGGATGTGATTATGATTGGTGAGATGCGTGATTTGGAAACAGCCAAAATCGCCATTCAGTCTGCGTTGACCGGTCACTTGGTGTTGTCAACAATTCACACCAATGATGCCGCCGGTGGAGTAACTCGGATGCTAGATATGGGTGTTGAAGATTATTTATTAACCTCAACAGTCAATGGAATTCTGGCTCAAAGGTTGGTTCGAAAACTCGATCAATCCACCATGAAAAAAGAAATTCTTGCTGATGATGTGGTTAAAAGCATGGGACTGGATAAGTTAATTAAACTGAATAAATATGCTTTTTACAAACCGGTTCCCAGTGCAACAAATCTGTCGGGTTACAGTGGCAGGATGTCAATACTTGAATTTTTGGAAATGTCCGATTCCATTCGTAGAATCATAATGCAGCATGGAACGGCCGGTGACATTCAAAAACAAGCCTGTAAAGATGGTATGACAACCATTTATGAAGACGGCTTGTTGAAGTGTCTTGAAGGAAGAACCAGTTACGAAGAAGTACTGAGAGTGAGTCAGGAAAACTAATGACGCAGTTTATCTACAAGGCTCTAACGCCTGCCGGAGAACAGCTGGAAGGACAAATGGATGCGACCAGCAAAGCAGAAGTCATTGGTAAAATTCAGGCTGCCGGAAATATTCCATTGTTGGCAAAGGAACTGAGTAGTGGGTTTTCTCTGGAAAATCTATTAGCATCTCGAAAAAATGTTTCGCAGAAACAAATTGGTGAATTTACCGATCAATTGGCGACTTTATTGAATTCCGGTATGCCACTGGAAAGATCATTAACAGTGATGATTGATTTGATTGATAATGAACGGTTACGAATCATGGTTGAGCAAATCCGTGATAAGGTTCGTGGTGGCGGAACATTGTCTGATGCTTTGAAAGAGCAACATGTTTTCACTAATATGTATGTCAATATGGTACGTGCCGGTGAAATGGGTGGAACATTGGAAGTGACGATGGAGCGCTTGGCAGATTATATGGCAAGAGCAAAAGCACTGAAAGATAGTGTTATTTCAGCAATGATTTATCCAATCATTCTGTTTGTATTATCAGGAGTATCGCTTTTTGTGCTTTTGGGTAAAGTGGTTCCATCTTTCAAGCCAATGTTTGAAGATGCCGGAGTTGAACTTCCTGCGGTCACACAACTGGTTTTAAGTACAGCAGAATTCATACAAAATTATTGGTGGGTGATTGTATTGCTAATTATAGCGGTGATTGTTGCAATCAAACAAAAGTTAAAAGACCCAGAGTTTAAACTGGTGTGGGACACAAAATTATTGAAGTTGCCATTGTTCGGTGATTTGTTCACACGAATTGATATTGCTCGTTTTTCCAGAACTTTGGGAACACTGGTAGATAGCGGAGTGCCGTTGCTTTCTGGATTGCAAATAGCCAAAAAAGTGATAAATAACTCATTGCTGCACCAAATAATATCGGAAGCCTCTGAGAAAGTGAAGCACGGTGAGCCTTTGGCGGTAGGCTTAGATAAGGAAAAAGAGTTTCCAAGGTTGGCACAACAGTTAATCAGTGTCGGTGAAGAAACCGGTAAATTAAACGAAATGTTGCTTAAAACGGCTGATACTTATGATGTGGAAGTCAGAACTTCAGTTGACAGAATGATATCATTGCTGGTTCCGATTGTGGTTCTAACACTGGCAGCTTTGATATTTTTTATAATTTTTGCCATACTGATGGCAATGTTGAATATGAATGATTTGGTAGGATAAAGGTACAGATATGAATAAAAGAAAACATATAAACATGGGGAAACAAACAGGTTTTAGTTTAATTGAGATTCTTGTTGTGATGGTCATTATGGCAACCATTATGGGAATTGTTGCGAATAATATTGGTAAAAATAAAATTAAAGCAAACATTAAAGCAGCTGAAATCACAATTTCAAAACTGAAAATGGCGGCTGAAAACTTCAATACGGATTTAGGTTATTACCCCAGAACATTGAACGATTTGGCAGAAGATAATGGTGATTCCAACTGGCTTGGCCCTTATGCCAAGAAAAAAGAATTAAAAGATCCTTGGGGCGAAGAGTTTCAATACAGCAATCCGGGTCAAAATGATGAAGAATTTAGTATCAGCTCCTATGGCAATGACAGATCACCGGGTGGTACTAAATTTGATAAAGACATTAACAGCTGGGAAATTTAAGCAGATTCCGAGAGATTTGCCTTTGAGTTAATACCAGATGAAAACAACGTATTCGCAATTCGGTTTTTCTCAAAGAGGTTTCAGTCTGCTTGAAATTCTTTTGGTGATGACGTTCATTGCTGTGATTGCAGGCTTCGTCACAAGCAGTATGACCAAAAGCTTGAAACAAACTAAAATCCGCTCTGTTGGCAAGGATTTGGTTTCTGCAATGCGTTACACACGCGGACAAGCGATTGTCAAGCATGAACAGAAAGTGATTACTTTCAACGTCAGGGAAAAAACTTATCAGGCTCCACGAAAGAAAATTGTTCACATCCCTGAAGACATGGAAATTAATGTTTATACTGCCGATTTGGACGTTCAAGACGAATCCACCGGCTCCATTCGTTTTTTCTCAGACGGGAGTTCTACCGGTGGCTGGGTGAAGCTGACTTACGGTGAAAAGATGTGGAAAATCAGTGTGAATTGGTTAACTGGTGAAATCACCATGCTTGAAGGGACGTAATGAGAATCTCTCAGTCTAAACAGAATGGTTTTACTTTGCTTGAGGTGCTGGTTGCTTTTAGTATTATGGCTCTGACTTTTGCAACAGTAATGCAGATTATCGCCGGCTCGGCTAAAAATACCGTCAGAGCGTCACATGAGACAAAAATCGCCATGTATGCACAAAGTAAAATGGACGAACTCGGGTTGTTTGAGCTCATTGAAGAAGGTGGAAGCAGTGGCGAGTTTGAGGACAATATTCATTGGGATATGGAAATAACCCCTTTTGATGTTCCTTATGAAGGAGATTATAACCAGGATTTTTCTGCAGTTGAGCTCATGCATGTCAGGCTGGTAGTAACTGCAAGTCTTGGGAACAAAGATTTTAAAACTGAATTTGTGACTTTGCGCGCAGTCACTCCGGATTTTAGTAAGGCTAGATAATTATGTCAGTAAAAAACATAATATCGAAAAAAAATCAGTCGGGATTTTCCCTGATGGAAATTATCATTGCCATGACAATGCTGTCACTGATAATGGCGATGATTTACGGTGGTATTCATTCCAGCCGAAAAATGACGGCCAAAGGAATAAAAAGAATTGATGCCACTAATGAGGTTCGGGTGATTCAGGAATTGTTGCGCAGACAAATCTCGCGGATATTGCCAATGGCATTTAAGGAAGAAGATAATAAATTTGTGATATTCGAAGGAGATGCTGACCATATCATGTTTGTATCGCCTATGCCGGGTTATTTGGGAAATGGCGGTCCGCATGTGCAATTAATAGAGATTGTTAATTCAAATAGTGGTAAAATCCTGCAGTTTTCACATTGGCTGATGAATGATTCGTTGGATATTGATGAGTTGGAAAATTCAGATCAGGAGCCGATTATTCTTCTGGAGAACATAGATGATGCACAGTTTAGTTTTGTAAAACTAACTGAAGAAGGTGAATTGGGGGACTGGGAGACCAGTTGGGAAGAGCCTGAGAATACTCCATTGATGGTGCGTTTGGATATTGATATGAATCCTGAAGCCATTATGCCGTTTCCGCCAATGCAAGTCGCATTGATGCTGGATGCAACTTCTACCAATCGTCGGGTGAGCAATCATTTACTTTTGGGGAATCGTAATCCCGATAGTGAGATTCGTTAAATGGGAAGGATTGCATCAGTCAGAAAACAAAAAGGAATAGCATTGATTCTGGTGTTATGGGTAACCGTTCTGTTGACGGTGATTGCGTCCAGTTTTGCATTGTCTGCACGAACTGAAGCGACTCAGGCGAGAATGGTTTTTGACACCACTAAAGCCAGATATTTGGCCGAGGCAGGGATGCATCGTGCTGTTTACGAATTGCGAAATCCAGATCCTGAGGCTCGCTGGATTGCTGATGGAAGAAAGTATGAGATGGAATTGGAAGAAACAAAAATTGAAATTTATATCACTGATGAAACAGGAAAAATTGATATAAATTTGGCAAGTGCTGAACTTTTGGTCGGACTTTTTGCCTCATTGGGCATGAGCGAGGATGAAGCGATGTCTTATGCCGAAAAAGTGATTGACTGGCGTGACAATGATGACATTAAAGGTCTGGATGGAGCTGAAGATGATGACTATGAAGCAGAAGGTTATCCCTACGGAGCGAAAGATGCCTTGTTTGATACGGTTCCTGAACTTCAGCAAGTCATGGGAATCAATTATGATATGTATCGCCAGTTAGAACCGGCAATAACTGTCTATTCAGGAAACAGAGATATCAACATTACCTATGCACCTGAACAAGCATTGATGGCAATGCCGGGAATAGAGAGAGAAGATGCCAGAGCCTTTATTGAAGAAAGAAGCCAAACCGAAGGTTTGGATAGAGAGCTGCCGATGCTAGGAGATGAGCAAAGCGGAGCAACACGTGGTGGCGGAGTGGCTTTCAGTATTAAAACAAAAGCGACACTCAGCAATGGTCATTGGGCAGAAATGGATGCTACAATCAGGTTGGGCGGTACTGTCAACGGCAGGCCGTTTAGAGTGTTAAGGTGGCGCGATAATGAGCATCTGTAAGATGTTTGAATTTATTAAATATGAATACAATTGATAAGTTACAATATGATTTAAGCCAATGGTATGAATCCTCATCCATAGGTCGTTTTATTCGCTGGTGGACCGGTGAATTAAAGTCATTTGTTCCAAAAAACTATCAGGACAAAATTTTTCATCAGGCGGTTAAAGTTTATTTGATTCCAAAAGACGAACTTATAGAGGTTTGGTTGGACAAAGGAGATGGTGTTGAGAAATATGTAACTGAAGAAGAATTGCAAAATCTGGATGAAGAACAGTGGTGGCATCAGGTTCAATACATTTCAACTCAAGCCGATGGCAAGGATGTAGAGATTTATTTTTTGTTATCTGGCGATGAGGTTTTAGTTCGAAAAGCGACTTGGCCTCAGGCGGCCAAAGATAATTTGGATGATGTGATTCAATACGAACTGGATAAGTTTGTGCCTTTCAAAGCGGATCAAGTTTATATCAGTCATAAAATTGACAAGCAAAACTCTGATGAAACAAAGGTTTTTGTTGATTTAGCTGTTGCACCCAAGGAAAGAATTTCCAAAATCATGGAGCTTTGTGAGGACAAATCAATTTCTCTGAATGGCGTGGACGTGAATATTTCCAATCCACAGGGCGTGCCTGCCAGTTTAGGAATCAATTTATTACCTTTAGAAAACAGGAAAACCAGAAATCTGTTCAATTTAAAATTGAATATAGGGTTGATGGTAATCCTTGTGGCATTAATTTATTTCATTATGCAGACTTCAATTGCAAATAAGCAAAAGAAAATAGATACGCTTACAGAGGTAAACTCTAAACTTCAACAAAACGCTAGGATTTCAAAACAATTGCGTAAAGAGTTGAAAGATACGATTGTTTCCAGTCGTTTTCTGCAAAATAAAAAGAAAGAAACGCCTCAGTTAATGACGGTTTTATCTGAAGTGACGAGTGTATTTCCGGAACATACCTATATCACCAGATTCAAAATCAGCGGTGATAGTTTGGAAATTGTAGGACAATCAAATAATGCAAACAGCTTGATTGCCAAATTAGATGCTTCACCAAATATTTTTGTACCTCAATTGGTTTCAACGACACCTGATCCCAGAACCGGCAAAGAAAAATTTACTATTAAAGCTGAATTGAAAGAACCACCAGCGGAGGAAGAGAATGGCAATTGATTCTGCTAAACTTAATTTCCGTTCTGATATGGGAAAATGGTATGCAATCATGGTTCTTGTTTTGATTGCGATGGTGATTTATTATCTGTTTTTCCAAGGATTTGCGAATGATCATTCTTTAATGAACGAAGAGATATCCGGCTTGGAAGAAGAAAGAAAAGAATATACAGAATTGAGCAGTCAAATCCCCGAGTTACAGATTCGTATAGCGCAAGTTCGAGAAACAATGGGTGACAACACCAATTTTCTAAACGCTGATACCTATAATTTAGGAACAGCCGAACTAACAACGCTGTTTAAAGGAATAGTTGCACAAAATACGGAGTCTTCGACAGATTGTCAACCGATTAGTAATACACCAAGTAGGGATAATAATCCTGATGGTTTCGAGAAAATCATTTTAAAAGTGAGGATGCGTTGTCACTTTGATAAGATGGCAAAAGTTTTGTTTGATATAGAAAATAATTCTCCACATCTTTTCGTGGATGATCTTCAAATGGAACAACGAATAATTAGCAATTCACGCCGCAATGTTGCGCCGGTTAAACCAATGCTGGAAGTGCGCTTTGATTTGTATGCTTATATGAACAATCCCGTGAGACAGGCGGAAAAATGAAGAATAACTTATTTGGACAAGTTCTTATCATTGCATTAGCAATCTTTTTGGTAATAGCCAGTATCCAAATGCTTGGTTGGGGCAACTCTATTGAAGAAATACAAATAGACGAAGAAAACTTACCTGAATTACCGGTTGTTCCAAAGGTGGCAGATGTTGAGGGTTCCGATGTAAAAACGGACGGAATGGATTTATTAAACAAGGTTAATGATAATCCTTTGTTTAGTGAAGATAGAAAACCGTTTGTTGAACCCATCAAAACTACTGAAGAATTACCTGAATTGGTTATCAGTGAACTTAAAGCTCAATTAACCGGTGTTGTAATCACACCGGAACAAAGTTATGCAATGATATTGGATACAGTAACCAATGAGCGCTCTACCTATCAAGTAGGTATGCCTTTGGAGGGTGAGCAAGGAGGTTGGACATTGGAGTCTATCGAAAGTAGAAAGGTCACTTTAGTCTCAGATGATGATAAAACTGAAGAGTTGGAGTTGGAAGTTTTTAGTGGTGATTTGGGCAACGGAAAAGGCAAGGGAAAAAACAAAGGCAAAAACAAGAAGAATGAAGCTGAAGCAGTGACAGCTTCCGATGATGCGAAGCAAGAAACATCAGATGACAAGCGTAACAGAGCTGAAGAAATACGCAGAAAAATTGCTGAACGAAGAGCTCAAATGAGAGCGAATGCGGCTAAAGATAAGTAAGAATAAAAATCAGGAGATAGTGAGTGATTAAAAAATTAATCATAGTATTTTCAATAATCGGATTGATGTCATGTGCATCGAATCGCGTTGATTTGCCCAAAGAAATTGATGGGAATAACTATTTGGAAGGCTTGGAATCCAATAAATACTCCGGAGCGGTTTTCAATGTCAATGAACAAGATGAAGCGGACGCGAAAAAGGAGAAACATGAGTTTTATCCGGGAAGCGGCGAGTTTATCAACATGGATGCGGCGAAGTATAAAGAAAAAGTCATCACAGCTAAAGGCGACATTACTTTCAATTTTGAAGGCGATCCGTTGCCGATGGTTGTCAATTTAATTTTGGGGCAAATCCTCAAAGAAAATTATGTGATTGCTCCGGGAGTTTCAGGTTCTGTAACATTTGCAACAGTCAAGCCAATCAATAAAGATCAGGTTATGCCAATTCTGGAAATGTTATTGAGTTGGAATAATGCATCTATCATTTTTATTGAAGATAGATATCATGTGATGGCAAAGTCTGATGCGATTAAAGGCAATTTGATTCCTAGTTATGGTGAAATTGAACAGCGTAAAGGATATACCGTGATGGTTGTGCCTTTGGATTATATCGCTCCATCGGAAATGGAAAAAATACTAGCGCCTTATGCCAAAGAAGGAGCGGTGGTTAAAGCAGATAATGCCAGAAATTTACTATTTTTGTCCGGAACCAAAAGAGAGTTATCCATGTATATGGATACAATAAAGATATTCGATGTCGATTGGTTGGAAGGAATGTCAACAGGAATATTCACTTTGGAACGTGTTGAGGCTGGAACGATAGTGGGCGAGCTTGAAGCGCTGTTTGGTGAGGGAGCAGATAACCCTTTAGCAGGAATGTTTCGCTTTATGCCAATAGAACGACTCAATGCAATCATGGTAATAACCCCTCAGAAGAAGTATTTACACAAGGCAAAAGAGTGGATTCTAAGATTAGATAGAGCCGATGCCGAAGCGTCCAGTAATCTCTATGTTTATAATGTCAAAAACATCAAAGCTACTGACTTGGCCGGTTATTTGAATGATGTATTTGGTGGAAGCGGAGGTTCAAGTAGCAGTTCTAAAGCGAGTAGCTCAGGAAATGTCGCGCCCGGTTTAAATGGCAAGGAGATTGGTTCAAATACAAATAACTCCAAAGAAATTACAAAAACCAGAAACTCTTCCGGAGGCAATAAAGACGGAATTAACTTCACAGCCATCGAAGAAAACAATCAGATATTAATTAGTGCAAATGCACAGGATTATGAGTCTATAATGTCTGCAATATCAAGATTAGACATTGAGCCGTTGCAGGTATTTATTGAAGCGAAAATTATTGAAGTTACATTGTCTGACAATTTTCAATTTGGTGTGGATTGGTTGTTTGGGTCAGCCGCTAGTAGTAGCTCATCTAATACAAATATAAAGGGTCTTGGAGGTATTAGGGAAACAGAATCCTCTTCGTTGGGGAGAAATGGTTTAAGTTATGTGCTCACGGGTATTGATGTAAATGCAACAATAACATCTTTGCAAAAGAATGGTGTGGCTACAGTATTGTCTACACCATCAATGTTGGTTTTGAATAATAAGCAGGCAAGCATAAATGTAGGACAACAAATCCCCATCCCAACTAATAGTTATAGTAATACGAATACTGGCGTGACAGGTGGAGTTTTTCGTACTGTATCTTACAAGCAAACTGGTACAGATTTACAGATAACACCCCGGATTAATCCGGGTGGATTGGTGTATATAGAACTTTCTCAAGAAGTTAGTGTTCCTGGCACTCCTAATGCTGAAACAAATGATGTTCCAATTGATAACAGAACTTTATCAACCGAAATTGCGGTGCAAAGCGGTGAAACAGTTGTTATGGGAGGTCTGATTAAACATGTTGATAGACGAGCAACAGCTGGAGTTCCTGTTTTGAAAAAAATTCCATTGCTTGGAAAGCTTTTTCAAAATGAGACAAAAGATATAGAAAGAACAGAGCTTCTGGTTTTAATCACCCCAACAGTTGTAGAAAACCCGGAACAAGCGAAACAATTAACAAAAGAATACGCAAACCAATTTAAAGGTTTGAAACCATTAAATGTGAAAGAAACACAGGAATAAGAGAGAAATGAAAAACATAAAACTATTATTGATATCAACAATATTATTACTTTCCGCTTGTACAGATAAGGAAAAAGGTAAACTTGACAATAGAGTTAAAGACTACTGGACAGCAAAAATCAATAAGGACTTCAAGACTGCCTATCAATTTCTGAGTCCGGGTTGGAGGAAAAACGAAACAGAAACAGCTTATATAAAGCGTATGGGCTTTAGTAAGGTAAAATGGCTTGAGGCGAATAATATAAAAAAAAATTGCTCAAAGGAAAGTGTGTGTAAGGTTTATTTGGATATCAAGTATGAATATACTTTCAAGGGAGTAGGAGGAGAGAAAATTGAAATGGAGTCAACACAAGAGGAAAATTGGATTATGAAGGAAAATGTCTGGTACAATGTTCCAACCAAACAAAAAATGAGTAAAAGGTGATTTTATTCTTGTGCTTTAATTTGAAATAAAGTAACATTTGGACAAGCTATAAGTTAAATTTGAGTTTAGTTAAATTTGAATGCCCTATAGCTCTGTATAAATATATTTAGGAGTTTATAAAAATGAAAAGAAATAATTTAACAACTGCAGTTGTTGCTGGTATTGCTGGTGTTGCTGGTATTGCTAGTGTTTCAAACGCAGTTAATTTAAATTCAGATGGTGTTGGTCAAGTACTAGTATATCCATACTATACAGTAAACAACGGTCTGAATACATTGATTTCAGTTGTTAATACATCTGATAGAACTAAAGCTGTAAAAGTTAGATTCTTAGAAGGTAAGAATTCTCGCGAGTGTCTTGACTTTAACTTGTACTTGTCTCCTTATGATGTGTGGACAGCAGGTCTAGTTGCAGCAAGTGCAACTTCTTTGTATTCACCAGGTTTTGAAGGGCAAGATACAGTTAAAATCGTTACTAACGACAAATCTTGTACTGATCCTGCTGTTTTGTCAGGCTATGAGTTTTTACCATGGGCATTTGTTGGTGCTGCTGCTGATCCTGTGTATGATCCAGGCGGATGGGAGTTAGAGAGATGTACTGAAGGTCATTTTGAGATGATTGAAATGGGCAACATTGATGATTTGACGACTGAAACAGGTGTTTTACATAATGGTGGTGTTCCTAATGATTGTGGTGTGTTGACTGATAACTGGTCAGGTGCAGGTACTTTGGATTGGGCCAATGATGAGAATGACGGACTTGAGTCTCCAACAGGTGGACTTTTTGGCTCGGCTTCTATCATTGATGTAGTTGGTGGAACAGATGTTGCCTACAATGCTGACGCTATCGAAGGTGTATTTGTTGATCCAGCTCATACTGATCCAGGTAATTTGCAACCAGGTCTAGGTGACGGTGATGACAATAACATTTATATTTTTGCAAACGCAGCCGTAGTGAGTGATTTCTGGATGTCAAATCCGGTTCAAGCAGTAAGTGCGGTCTATATGCACGATCAAATTTTTGGTGAGTATGTATTATCAGATGGAATTGGTGCAAACACTGAGTGGGTAGTAACTTTCCCAACTAAGAATTACTATGTTGATCCAGATAGATCTCCTTTTATTTCTGTGCCTTATGAGCCATTTACCGAGGAAATTGGTGAGTACGGTGCTTGTGAAGTGTATACAATTGCATTGTATGACAGAGAAGAGCAAACTCCTGATCCAAGATTGGTGATTAGACCTCCTTCTCCACGTCCGCCTACTGTTACTAATGATGACGCTGTTTTCTGTTGGGAAACTAATGTTCTTGAATTTGAAGATTCTGACAGAGTATCTGGTGAATCTATGGTTCTTGGTTCAAGAAATACAACGCACTATGCTACTCAAAGTGTTCCAGCACAGCCTGCAACACCTCAAACACCTGCTGTTGAAGCAGAATACTTTACAACTGGTTGGGTTGCGCTGAGTTTTGCACAATCCACTGATGACAACTTAAATGACAGAACTTATGGTGGTTTACCAGTAACTGGTTTTGCTATTCAAAGATATGTTAACGGAAATGCTAGTGAAGGTCTCTTAGCTAACTATGCAGGTTTGTTTGCACATAGATATTCTAGAGATATTGTTTCAGGTCCATAATTAATAGTATTTGATTAATTTCTTTATAATCTATAAAAAGTGGGTGCGCTAGCATCCACTTTTTTTTTATAAAAAATATTTGTTTAAGATAAAATTAACAATTGGTGTAATATAATATCGCCCACTAAAAAGATTTTTCTAAACCCTTTAAGTTAGAGATTGATATGAAAATTCAAAAAAATAAAACAGTAGTTATGATATCTATATTACTAAATGTTGCAATGCCAACTATAGCTCAAGATGTCAACTTATCATATAGTGATGGAAACGTAACTTTACCATTAGACACAAATAGTTCTATGACTGTAGACCCAGTATCGGGAGATATTAATGTCGTTACATCATTTTCATCAGAGGATATCGGCAATGAGCTTGGTTTGCAACCAACGGGCTCTGCTCCAGTCATTGATTTTACAATTACAGAAAATAATACAACTTCAGCGGACGTATCAGCTACAGTGTCAAATGATGCTGTCTATTGCAATAAAACAGTTGCATGGTCTGGATTGACTCAATCTAACCCTCCAGTAAGTTATGTTACGTCTGTAGTAGAAAATGGTGTAACAGATAATGGTACTTACACTCTAACATGTGCGAATACTTTTGGAAAAACAACAAACAGTGGCGTGGTAGATAATATCGTTGTGGTCAATCCAGCGACATTAACATTATCTGCTAATCCAACAAGTGTAACGAGTGGTCAATCTTCTACATTAACTTGGGTCATAGGCAACAATCCAACATCTTGTACTAAATCAGGAGATTGGCCAGATAATGGTGTCATGCCTGCCCAAGATATAACAAATGGTACACATCAACAAGTAATAACCAATATCACGCAGAGTATGTCATTTAGTATGATATGTTCAAATACAGCGGGAAGTTCAGGTACAAAAGTTGCCTCTGTTACAGTTTCTGGTGGTACTGGATCAACGTGGCCAAGTTGTGCAGGAAGTGCAGCATCAATACTAGGTGGAGCGGAAGACAGATCGATTCTTGCGACATTCGCTGGGGTTTCTCCAGGTACATATAATGGTAAATATGAAGAGATCTTTAATACAACTAATCCTGTTGCATTCCCCGGGGATGTTGGTTTAACAATGTATTTGTCGATTACAAGAAATCAGTATGTAGCAGCACAATTTAACTCAGGAACTCCTGGTAGGTATGCAAGATATTCATTAAATCCTCCTGGAAATGATCAAGGTCCATTATCTTCAGCAACTACGATAACTATTAGCGAGTGTCCTGGTGATTTTAATGTTCACCTTGGTCAGTCAACTTGTAAATCAAATGGTTCAGCAACAGGCTCACTTTATTGGTCTGATATGCCAGACGCAAACCCAAGTTTATTCTGTAAGATTGATAGGAATAAAACTTATTATTTAAATATTGTGCATTCAAATGATACTGTAAATAATTATCAAGTCTCAGGTTGCGATAGTAGTAACAGCTATTGTGGTTTAATTATGACACTAAGATCGGCTACAAATCCTCAGTAATATGATTAGAAAAGTAAAAAAAAATCTCATATTGTTACTTATTTTAACGTTCAATGGTTATTCAGGTGAATACTTGGTAAAGCAAGGTGAAGTTGAATTAACCATTGAAGATGTTGAGGGGTTTATTTATCAGTTACCACCAAACATTCGGAAAGGCTTCTTGGATGATATAACTAGACTAGACAGTACGTTAAAAACATTATTGAATTATAAACACGTATATAACTACGTAAGTGAGAATAATTTATTTGATGTTGATGAATTGTCTAAAAAAATTGAAAAAGAAATAAAACAGTATAATTTTCAAATAAACGATAATTTCAGTCTAATAGAAAAAGATGTAATAATAACTAAGATTACAAATTTTTTTATTGCAAGAAACGTTTATAGAAAATTCCAAGATGAGATATTAAACTCAATATCTGACGAAGACATAGGTGATGTTG
Source organism: Gammaproteobacteria bacterium (assembly GCA_041395445.1). Classification (NCBI taxonomy): domain Bacteria; kingdom Pseudomonadati; phylum Pseudomonadota; class Gammaproteobacteria; species Gammaproteobacteria bacterium. The sequence continues at coordinate 457,485 of JAWLAO010000003.1, forward strand.
CGGAAGAGTACTATTTGATAAACCATAATAACTATTTAGTTCCTGAGTCACGAGGACTTATATATTTGTCTGTGATGTTTAATAGCAATGAAGATGATAAAAAAAATAAGTCGTCCCAATTGCTCGAATTAAAAGACAGACTAATAGAAAAAGGAAAAAAACTGTCTGAAATCAGTGAAGCAGATCTGGAAAAAATGAATGCTATTCTTTCAGATGAAATTGAAAAATATATGTTTGATGCTAATCAAGAGAAGTTTTCAAAGTTTGTTTTTAGTTCTAATGAAAAAGGAATTATAGACGATGTTTTGGAATTGAATGAGAGTTTATTAATACTGGTCGAAATAACATCAGTGAATAAAAAACATGAAATTCCATTTGAGGAAGTTAAAGAAGATTTGATAAAACAGTTAAAAAAGGAAAAAGCTGAAAGAGACATCAATAATATATTGTTGAAAATTACCAAGGACAAAGTTCAAGTAAACGAAGATAAAATATTAGAATTGAGATCACATTTTAGCTAAAATTAAAAGCAAATAATAAATATAAATCACTTTACTTTAAAATTATTAATTTATGTAACAAATAATGAACTCATTTAGAGTAGAAATTTATAAAACTAGACTTTTGAATGAGTTCATTGTTTTCTAAGGCTAAACTTACTAGGAATGTGATTACATTTGTTCTATTTTTTTTAGTAAAGAAAACAGAGAAATTGCTTGGCTATAAACAAGGCTGGATTCAACAACGAAGTGCAACAAAATTTTTATCGAAGTTGAAAAGTAAGATGTGATGTGTTGCACTTGCAGTTGAACTTCCCAAAAAGAGATTGCAAATGTCACACTATTCACATCTTACTGAAGCAGAAAGATATCAGATATCAGCTCTGCTGAAAACTAATTGTAGCAAAACTGAAATAGCAAACATCCTAAATCGTCATAAAAGCACTGTAATTCGTGAAATTAAACGCAATACCGGGACTTCGAGGATACAGACCCAAGCAAGCCAATGAATTTGCGGTTAAACGGAAATCTGATAATGCCAATAAAATAACCGACTTTTGCTGGGCTTATGTCACTTACTTGTTAAAGAAGAAATTCTCCCCCGAACAAATCAATGGTCGTTTAAAACTCGATGGTTGGGATGGTGTACCCAGCATCGAAAGAATCTATCAATTCATTTATGCTAACAAAGAGAACAAAGCCTCATTGCTTAAACACCTGAGATGCCAAAAACAAAGAAGAAAACGATACAACTCCGGTCAAACCAGACGTGGAAAGATAAGCAACCGCGTAGATATTGATAAACGTCCTATGGTTGCAAATAATCGTTCACGCCTTGGAGACTATGAAGTTGGTATAAATTATTGGCAGCAAGCACAGAGGAGCACTACTGACTCTTGTTGACAGAAAAGCACTCGAAGTCAAAATCAAAACCATTGAACCGAAAACTGGCAACCGATGTCAGTCAAGCCTGTATTGAAAAGCTAAAGGATGAAATCACACATACCCTGACTTTGGATAACGGTTTGGAATTCGCAGACCTTCCCCCAAAAAAGAACCATGACAAGATGAGATTTCCAATTAAACTACAACGCAGGAGATCTCAAAATGAAGAAAAAGATTTACAGAAGAACAAATAATCAGAGCTATCAAGCAGCAGAATCCGGAGTGAAGGTGAAGACATTGTCGCCACTTGGATTTCCAACGGACTTTACAACTGGCGAAGCAAGTATGCGGATTGAAGTTTCAGAAGCCAAAAGGCTCAAAGAGGACATGAAAATGCTAAATGAAAAAGTCTGGCGAAAAGCTTCTTGAGAAGAAGCAATGAGGATGTTCTCTCAAAAAGTGGTAAGCCTGCGGTAAAGGAGATAGCAAACACATGAAGAACTTTCATCTTAGGAAAGGCATCATGTAAATTGGGCATCAGTCGAGGTTTCAGATATCATAAATCTGAAAGGATAAAAGTTAGATACGTTTGCTGGAATTAGCAAAGGCATCCCAGTATGGCTATTTGTTTTTACACAGATTTAAACGAGGTTTGGTTTGAATCGAAGCGACTTATCGATATACAAAGAGCTTGGCTTGCAAGTACGGACACGAAAACGAAAAACTGGTTCGGCCAAGGTTGCCAATGGTGATGCCTTCATCAGTGGATAGAGATGGTCTATGGATTTTGTCAGTGATCAACTGGCAAATGGAAGACGGTTCAGGGTACTTAGTCATAGATGATTATTCTCGTCAGGTTATCGGTCAGCTGGTTTCCTCATAAATGGCCGTCAAGTAGCGGATTTTTTAGACAGACTGAGATCAGAAGAAAGAAACCGAATCAGATAACATGTGATAAAGGCACAGAATTTACATGCAAGACCATGTATTACTGGCAACAACAAACAGGAGAAGTTGGGCTATATTCAGCCTGGAAACCATCAGAATGCATTTGTTGAAAGTCTGAACGGTAAATTCAGAAGTGAATGCCTGAACCAATATTGGTCAAAAATATAGAAGAAGCAAAGAATTAATCATGCAATGGAGGAATATTAATACAAAAAGACCACATAGTTCACTAAATTATTTATCACCGGTGGACTTTGCAAAACAGGCATAAGATGAATTTCTCATCCAAAATCTGGTATTAATTTGGGGGAAGGTCACGCAAACACGAAATGATTAGTGATACTATCGGAATAAACATCTATTTTGCCAAACCTTATCATTCCTTGGGAGAGAGGCACCGAATGCACAATTAACGGAAGGCACGAATGAAAATACTAACGGTTTAATCAGACAAGTATTTCCCTAAAAAACAAGACTCTTGATCAGTTATCAGAAAACGAAGTTCAGGCTGTTGAAGACGCTTTGAACAACAGACCCAGAAAAAAATTAGGCTTTTTAACTCCCCTTGAAGTAAAATCTAGAAACTGGAGTGTTGCACTTCGTTGTTGAATCCAGCAAGTATTATTCATTATTAATCCGAAAAGCCCGATTTCAAAAATTAATTACAATGTAAAAGGGGTATAGTTATATTGTTTATAAAGGTAATACAAATATTTATCAAAATATAGATAAAGCTTTTAAAAGTTAGTATCTATAATCTGGAAATACATAATCCAATCTCTCTTTGAGCAATGCCACTTTATCAGTCTCGCCTTTACTTTGGAATCTCGAAATTGCGGCGACAATATCCTCAGGCGTTCGTAAACTTGACATATAATTTCTAAAACGAACAGTGTTAAGTTTAGCCTCTTTAATTTCATGTGGAGTAGCCTCATTTAAATTGTTAGCTATATCGTTATCTTGAGGCAAAATATCATAAGTATCATGAATAATTTGCTTATTAGGTTTTTTGGGTTGGTTTTTTAATTTAACAACTTCTACGTTAACGACTTCAGAGTTGTCAACTTGAAAAAAATTAGTTGCAGCAAATGCAACAATAAATAATACTGCCGCGACAGAAACTATATAAATAATTGTGTTATTTGATTTTGTAGCCATAAATAGTAATAAAATATATAAAAAAAATTAGATTGCGTAAAACAAATTATGTTCCCTATTTTAATAAAAAAAAAGTACAGATACTATTTTAATCATTATAATTAGAACTTTGTTAATAAAACAGCGTAAAAAGTTGCCTCATATAATTGAAGTTAAGTCAATAAAGAAAACTTATCCTAATGTAAATACAGCAAAAAGCAGGTTTAAATCATTAGTTTCACTATTATTTAATAGTCAACTTTATGATGGTTCTGAAGTATTAAAAGATATCAGTTTGAAAGTAAAAAAAGGGGAGTCACTGGCAATTATCGGTAAAAATGGTGCAGGCAAAAGTACATTATTAAAAATTATTAGTGGCGTCATCAAACCAACCAGTGGAGAGGTAATAGTAAATGGCAAAATAGGTGCTCTTTTAGAGTTGGGGAGTGGCTTTCATCCAGAATATACTGGTAGAGAAAATTTAAAAATGTCAGCAGCATTGGCAGGTTTGAACGATAAGGAAATTAAGGAAAGTATCAATCAAATGATTTCATTTGCCGATATTGGAGAATATATAGATCAACCGGTAAAAAACTATTCATCAGGGATGGTGGTCAGGCTGGGATTTAGTGTCGTAACTGTAACAAAACCGGATTTGTTGATTACCGATGAAGTATTAGCCGTTGGGGATACCGAATTTCAAAGAAAATGCATAGCATGGATTGATAACTATTTAGAAAATGGAGGAACATTGCTTTTAGTATCACACAGCATATATCACGTCCAAAAATTGTGTAAACATGCTCTTTGGTTAGAAAATGGTAGAATAAAGAAATATGGAGATTCATTTGCTGTATCACAGGAATATCAAAGTCATTATGAAAAGAAAGGTGAAAACAAGACAACTGCAATCAACAAGGATATGACGAATTATCATGTTGAAAGTTTAAGAATATTGAATAAAGATGGCAAAGATATCAGTTTTATAGAAACTTATGATGACTTGATTGTTAAAGTAAGGGTTTACTCGCCCGACGAAAGAGTGCCTGGATTGGTTCTTGGAATTGTTAGGAAAGATATTCCAGTCTATGGAACAATATCAGAAAAGCATAAACCCAGGGCAATAAAAATATCTAAAAATAGTTATGAATTTAAAATAACTTACAGGAAATTAAAACTTCTTTCTGCTGACTATGAAATTAAAGCACATGCTATGGATCCAGAATGTCTAAGATTGATGGATGAAGTTATAAAACCACTAAGGGTTCAATCTAACACTACAGATATGGGAGTAGTGGAACTTGAAACTGATTGGAGTAACAATGATTGATATTGTAATTCCAATCTATAATGCTTTTGAAGAATTGAAAGATTGTTTAAAAAGTGTTGAAAATAACTTAGAAAAAAACATAAGGGTGATTCTAATCAATGATGCTTCAACAGATGAAAGAATGGATTCTTATCTGAAAAAAAAAGCAGAAAAAAACGCATGGTTATACATAAAGCACGAGGTCAATCAAGGTTTTGTGAAAACTGCTAATGAAGGTTTAAGATTAAGTGGAAATCACACAATTTTATTGAATTCCGACACAATCGTAACGAGAGACTGGGTTAAAGCATTTGAAAAAGCAATAGCTAGTATCTCAAATTTAGGAACAGCAACTCCTTGGTCAAATAATGCTGAAATCTGTTCATTTCCAGATTTCTTGAAAAACCAACCTGTACCGAAGAGTTTAAATGAGTTGTCAAAAATAATATTTGAATCACATCAACCAGAGTACCCGGAAATTCCGACAGCAGTGGGTTTCTGTATGTTGATTACTTCTTTGGCAAAAGAGAAAGTTGGATATTTTGACGAAGATCATTTTGGTCATGGTTATGGTGAAGAAAATGATTATTCTCTTCGTGTCAGTCAAGCAGGATTAAGAAATGTGCTTTGTGATAACACTTATGTTGCACATATCGGAAATAAATCTTTTAGTGATTTAAGACTGAAACCGAATGAAAACACAATGCAGCGATTATTACAAAAGCATCCTGATTATTTATATAAAATTCAAAAATATATTGAAAATGATCCGCTTTCTGGTTTGCGTGAAACGCTTTTGCACAGGATAAATAAATCTGAATGTAAATTATAAATATAATAATAAAAATGGATAAAGAAAAAAAATTAGATTTTACCGGTGAGAGGTTCACACCGGAATGCGTCAGAGAAATCTGGTATGAGCATTATCATCGATATGCTTTTGCGTGCCATCTAGTAAAAAATAAAACCGTTCTTGATGCCGCTTGCGGCGAGGGTTATGGAAGCAATATTTTGGCTACTGAAGCTAAAAATGTTACGGGGTTAGACATTGACTTTGAAAGTATTAATCACGCAACCTCTCGGTATAATAAAGAAAATCTTTCATTTGTTCAGGGTTCTTGTACTGAGCTCCCTTTTGAAGCTCAATCTTTTGATGTAATTGTATCATTTGAAACATTGGAGCATTTAAAAGAGCAAAGCCAAATGTTGTCTGAGTTTAAAAGAGTGTTGAAAAGTGATGGATTACTAATAATTTCAACTCCAGATAAGAAACATTATTCAGATGCAACCGGATTCACTAACGAATATCATCTGAAGGAATTATATAAAGAAGAGTTTGAGATTTTACTAGGAGATTATTGGAAAAATGCAATATGGTATTCACAAGCAATGGCTTTTCACTCGATATTAGAGAAACATAATTCTTCAAAAACATCATATAAAACAGATGTTCTAACTGAAGAACAGTTTGATACTCAAAAAGACATAATAAAACCAATGTATTATGTCGTTGTAGCAGGAGATAATTTGAGAGGCTTGAGTTTGCCTGATATACATATGTTTGCAGATATCCAGCAATCAGTTTATGAACATTACAACAAAACAATTAGAGATTACATTTATTTAGCCAATAAGCATAATGATTTGCTTAAAGAACATGAAAAAATGTTTTCAATCCCCATAATAGGTAGAATTTTTAGATATATAAATAAGAGGGTATAGATGGAGTTTGAATTTAATTTTGGGTCGCAAACTGTTTCTAAGGGCATTAAAGCAGGTCAGGAACTTTATGCATCAGTATCTGGGGTTGTGCTTCCACTTTCGCCCGAAGAACTGGTTTTTATGAATAAAGAAACAGGAGAAAATCATGTAATGACACATCAAGTCCTACATGCTCTGAGCCTATGCCAGAATTTCAGACCACTAAATCAACATATTTATAATATCAGTCAATCGATACCTGAACTCAAAAATCAAACTCAAGCAATTGAGAAAGTGGCAGAGTTTTTAATAAAAAATAAACTTCTGATTGAAGACAAGGATTGGATAAATCAAATATCTGCTCAACAAAAGCATGATGAAGTTCAGTCAGCAGGTTTGGTCATTAGGACATGTGATCGTCCCGGTCAATTGAAAAGAATGTTACAGTCATTAGTTAAATATCAAGATAAATTCGGTACTAATCATTCAGTTCAAATTTATGACGATTCAACCTCTGAAAAAAAAGAAAAAGAAATTGAGTCTGTTTGTAAGGACTTTTCTAAATCTTTAAAAATAAGTTTTTATGGAAAATCATGGCAGAGTCAATTTGTGAACATGTTAAAGAGCGAATTTTCCGAATCGATAGACGAATTAGATTGGTTGCTTCAAAAGAATAATGATGGTTTTACCGGCGGAAGGGTATGGAACTTTGCATTGCTTAACAATGCCGGAAAGAAGTTTTTGTTCTATGATGATGATTATATTTTTGAGCCTAGGATCATTGAAGAGTCACAATCTGTCGATTTAGATGGAAGACTGGGGTTAAGTGTTGGATTTGCGAATAATTTATCTGAAATCAGGGACTCTTCACAAGAATATGATAGGGATGTTCTATCAGAAATGTTGGATACCTGCGGAAAATCAGTAGGGAATTGGCTTACTGAATCAAAAATAGAGATTAACTCTGTAGAGAATTTAAATTTACTCGAGTTACAAAGGATTGACAATAGCTCGACAATTAAATTTACAGGTAATGGCACATGGGGTAGCCCACGTTCAGACTCAAACTATTGGTTATATAACTTAGATGAAAACCAGAAACATGAATTCTGGAAATCGAGAGAAAATTATCTCGACAATATAGAAGCATCAAATCTCATGCACTATACCGAAAACTATGAGTTTTTGGGATTAACGAAGTTTTCTCCATCTGCGATTGATAATTCAACTTTAATGCCATTTGCATTTCCTGTTGAAAGAGTTGAAGATCATTTCTTTAACGCAGTGTCATTATTCTGCTATCCTAATCAAGTATCTTTGCATTACCCTTTTATGATGGGGCATATTCAAAACTCAAAAAGAGATCGTGCAAACTCAAACCATATAGCAATAAAGCCAAATTTTAATAAGTTCATTGCAGATTTTTCTTTGACATTACTGGATAGTACGGATGCAAAAGATCCTGTATTACGTATGAAAACTTTATCGAAGTACATTTTAGGCTTGGCTGATTCGAGTGATGAAAACATACATAATCGGCTCAAGGAATATTTATCACAAATGCGATCAGATGTTATTTTGAGTATGCAAGAACAGATGAGAAAGTCTCCCGATGCTCCTGTTTATTGGCAGGCCGATGTGAGAGAAATTGTTGAGGCTAATGGGAAAGCTATCATTCAAAATGGTGTTCCTGTACTTAACGGTTGGGGAGATAATTTAAGTAAAGAAGAGTGCGTCAACATGGCTCGCAAAAAAATTACAGATGTAGCTCGGGCAATGGAACTATGGCCTGAGTTGTGGAGTTTTTGCCAAGTAAATAAATGATTTCCTGTACAGTTGTTATTGTTAATTTTAACACTGGTGAATTGTTAAAGGATTGTGTGGCCTCGGCAATTACAAATGATTTTGTCAATCGAATTGTTGTCGTTGATAATTACTCCACAGATAACAGCATGGAGCTACTCATGGATAGTGAAAAGCTGACCAAAATTTATCGTGATATTAATCCGGGATTTGCTTCAAGTTGTAATCTGGGAGCTGAAAAAGCAAAAACAGAATTCTTATTGTTTCTAAATCCCGATTGTATTCTTTTGGATAAAGAAACAATTTCTACATTAATAAATAATTTACAGCAAAATGCAAATTCTGCAATTGCAGGTTGTTTGATATTAAATCCTGATGGTTCTGAGCAAAGAGCGAGTCGCAGAAGGCTTCCAACACTTTGGCGAGCAATCAAAACTTACTCTGGAATTGAAAAACTGGCAAAAATATGTCATTGCTTTGCTGGTGTGAATTTATTTTATCAGCCAATGCCAAAGGTGGTTCAAAAGGTAGAAGCCATTTCCGGTGCTTTAATTTTAATTAAGAAAAAAGTGTTTGATGAAATTGGAGGTTTTGATAAAAACTATCCTTTACACTTTGAGGACTTGGATTTGTTCAAACAAGTGAAGGATAAAGGTTATGATGTTTTGTTTAATCCGAATGTGAATGCGGTTCATCATCAAGGAACCTCTAGTCAATTCAACTCTAAAGTTTCAGAGTTTAAAAAACAGGGCTTGCGAAGATATTTTCACAAGCACTGTTCATGGATTTCTTTCAAAATAATTAATATACTCAGCCGCTTTCTATGACAGTTTCTTGTATTTGATTCTGTGAGGTTGCGGAATATCACCAAAACGACGTTTGTAATCCAGTTCATATTCAGAATAATTCCCTTCAAAAAATTCCACATGAGACTCATCTTCATAAGCCAGAATATGCGTTGCTATGCGATCCAAAAACCAACGATCATGAGAAATGACCATCACAGAACCTGAGAAATTCAAAATAGCTTCCTCCAAGGCACGAAGTGTCTCCACATCTAAATCATTAGTTGGCTCATCAAGCAATAAAACATTGCCACCGGACTTCAAAACTTTAGCGAGTTGCAAACGATTGCGTTCACCACCGGAAAGGTTCTTAACTTGTTTTTGTTGATCGGCCCCTTTGAAATTGAAGCGACTGAGCCAGGCTCGAACCGGGATGGTATAATTGCCAATTTTCAGTACTTCATTTCCTTCACCAACATCATCCCACAGTTGCTTGTCATTTTGTAAATCTTCGCGAGACTGGCTGACATAAGCGAGTTCAACTGTTGGTCCAACGTGAACACTTCCATTATCAGGTTTTTCGGTTCCTGCAATCATGTTAAACAATGTCGACTTTCCGGCACCATTGGGACCAATAATTCCGACAATTGCTCCTTGAGGAACTTTAAAACTGAGATTGTCAATGAGCAATTTATCTTCAAATGCTTTAGAAACATTTTGAAACTCAATCACATCTTCACCTAATCGAGGACCTTGAGGAATGTAAATTTGATTAGTTTCATTGCGTTTTTGGAACTCTTTGGATTGCAACTCCTCAAACTGTTTTAAGCGAGCTTTGGATTTGGTTCTTCGGCCCTTGGCATTGGAACGAACCCACTCTAATTCTTGTTTGATGGTTTTCATATGAGAGGCTTCGTCACGTTTTTCCTGAATCAGCCTTTGTTCTTTTTGTTCTAACCAGGAACTGTAATTTCCGTGATAAGGGATACCATGTCCGCGATCTAATTCCAGAATCCACTCAGCAACATTATCCAGAAAATAACGATCATGCGTGACAGCAACAATTGTTCCTGAGAAATCAGCTAAAAACCGCTCCAACCATGCAACTGTTTCAGCATCTAAATGGTTGGTTGGTTCGTCTAACAACAGCATATCCGGCGCAGACAACAAAAGCTTACACAATGCAACACGGCGTTTCTCACCACCTGATAAATTAGCTACTTTTGCATCCCAAGGTGGAAGTCTTAAAGCATCAGCGGCTCGTTCTAAAGTTCTATCCAGTTCCCAACCATTGGCAGTTTCGATTTTTTCTTGAAGCTCTGCTTGTTTAGCAAGCAAATCATTCATCTCTTCATCAGTCATTTCCTCGCCGAACTTCATCGAAATTTCATCAAACTCATCCAGCATAGCTTTAACTTCTGCCATACCTAATTCGACATTTTCTCTAACAGACTTCTCTTCATCCAATTCCGGCTCTTGAGGTAGATAACCGATTTTAATTCCCGGTTGTGGTCGTGACTCACCGTTATATTCCTTATCAACACCAGCCATAATGCGTAAGACGGTGGATTTTCCGGCTCCATTTAAGCCGAGAACACCAATTTTGGCTCCGGGGAAAAAACTAATGGAAATGTCTTTAATAATTTCTTTATTCGGTGGAACAACCTTGCTCACCCGATTCATTGTATAAATGTATTGTGCCATTGAGTTGGTATAAATTTAAAGTTTGCTATCTTACAACAAAAAAGTAACTGAACATAATGATATTGAATTTGGTTTGAAGGTATTCGTCTATACATTGAAAAAATCAAAAATAAATTGAGTAATTGTAAAATTAAAGAAACATATGTTTTAATATCCATTGCTTAATAAATTTTCTGAGCAATTTCATTGAAAGAAATACCCTGAATTCCATTTGTAAGTGCAACGATTTAGAAGTTGCATAAAAAAAGTAAGATGCGTAACGTTGCACTTACAAGTGGAATCCACCTATTAATGATTATACTTTTCAAAATTTTCACGAGAGTGATGGTTTGCAGGGTGAGTACTTTGGCCTCAACTCTGCATACAAATCACCTGATGGTAAATTGTATTTTGGTGGAAGGAATGGCTTTAATAGTTTCTATCCTCAAGATATAACAACTAATAGTACACCGCCAAACATAGTTTTAACTGAGTTCAAAAGATTTGGTAAACAGGTTATTCCAAACCTGAAACAAGACGACTTTCTCCTTGAAAAGCCCATTAATGAACTTGAAAGTTTAGAACTAACTCACAAATATTACGTCATTGGATTTGAGTTTGCAGCTCTTGATTTTGCAGCGCCTGAAAAGAACCAATATGCTTATAAGCTGGAAGGTTTTGACCCGGACTGGACTTATGTTTCAGCAGATGAACGAACAGCGACCTATACCAACTTACCATCGGGGAATTATACTTTCAGAGTCAAGGGTTCAAACAAAGATGGAGTTTGGAATGAGGAAGGCAAGTCTTTAAAAGTTAAAGTTTATCCTGCACCTTGGTTATCATGGTGGGCTTATACAATTTATGTTTTCACATTTTTTGCACTTTTATCTTGGTACTTACACAGGAAAAACAAAAGGAATCTAATGATTACCAATATGCTGAAAGAGCAGGTTGAGGAAAGAACCTCGGAGTTACAGGTGCAAAAGCAAAAGGTTGAAAATTTATTGGTTAAAAAGAACGAAATGTTCGCTAATGTTTCACATGAATTTAGAACTCCTTTGACGTTGATACTTGGTCCTGTTCATAAATTATTGAAATCAAATCTTAGGTATGAAGATATCAAGTCATTAAAAATGGTCAATCGGAATGCCAATAGACTTCTGACAATGATTGAACAGTTGTTATTATTGGCGCGAGTGTCAGGGAGTGAAAAAATCGTATTTAAACCTCAATTGATTGCACATCAGGTTTTATCCATCTATGAGATATTTAAACCATTAGCAGAAGAAAAAGGAATTGAATTCATTTTAAAAGAAAATAGACCTCTAGCAATCAGCGTCGTTGAAAATACGATAGATACAATTCTCGGCAATCTGGTATCCAATGAGATTAAATACACTCCTCATGGTGGTAAAGTTATTGTGAGTTCCTATTCAAATGATAGCCAAGGCGATCATTCAGGTATCAGATACAGGATGCGGCTTGGATGAAAACCAAAAAAATGAAATTTTCAATCGTTTCCAACGTCTGGATTCTCATGCAAATATTGATGGAGTTGGTTTGGGTTTGTCAGTTGTTGAGGAAATGGTCAAAATAAACAAAGGAACTATCAATGTTGAGAGTGAAAAAGGAGTTGGTAGTACTTTTACGGTAATTTTTGATGCAATTGATGCCCAAGAAATATCGGAAACTCCGGAAATTGATAATCACAGGCTTGTCAGTCAATTGGCAAGAAACTCGAGTTTGGAATTTGAGAAACAACAGGAGGATGTCGTTTTCTTGGGTAATAAGAAGAATGACACAATTCTAATTATTGAAGATAACAATGATATGAGAGGGCACATTACGGATACTTTGAAAGATAATTTTTATTGTATTGTCACAAATCGAGGTAAGTCCGGTGTTGCTTTAGCAATTGAGCATGTTCCGGATATTATTCTTTGTGATGTCATGATGCCGGAAATGGACGGCTTTAAAGTGAGCAGAATCATAAGATCCGATTCTCTAACTTCTCATATTCCCTTGGTTCTTCTGACAGCTCTCCATGAGAAGCAATACCGGATAAAAGGCTGGAGAGAAAACATTGATGCCTATTTAACTAAGCCGTTTGATAATCAAGAACTGATTCTGCAACTGAATAATATTCTGACAATCCGGAATCTGCTCAAACAAAAGGCAAAAGAACATGTTACGGCCGGTAAAAATGTTGATATGGCTAGCGATTTACCAAAAGTGGATCAGAACTTTATTAACAAATTGAATAAAATTATTGCAGATAACTATAAAAATCCAAATTTACAAAGACCTCAAATAGCATCAGCCATGGCGGTTAGTACCAAACAGTTACAAAGAAAACTGAAAGCCTTGATTGATAAAAACCCTATGGATTTACTCAAGGAGTATCGTTTGACGAAAGCGGCCGAATTGCTTAAAGAAGGCTATCAAGTCAGTTTTGTCTCCGATGAGTGCGGATTTAATTCCCTTTCACACTTTTCACAGGTGTTTAAAGAGCAATATGGAACTCCACCGAAAAAATATCAACAGGTGACTCAAACCCAAAGCTAAAATTGATATTTGTTTTTCAACTTAACATAATGTTGTGCTGAATATTCCAATTGCTGAATTTGTCTTTCAGTTAAATCTTTGACTTTTTTTGCCGGGTTGCCCATCCACAGTTCGCCGGATTTGATGTGTTTGCCGGGTGGAACAACAGCTCCTGCGGCAATCATGGAGTGATGTTCGATGATACATTTATCCAGAATAATGGCTCCCATTCCAATCAAACAATAGTCGCCAATGGTACAGGCGTGGAGAGTTGCAGAATGTCCGACAGTAACCCCGTTTCCTATTATAAGTGGTCCTCCGTCTTTATCGTATTCACCTTTGTGGGTGACATGTAGTATACTTCCATCCTGGATATTGGTTTGGTTGCCAATTTTAATAAAATTAACATCGCCACGAACAACGGTCATAGGCCAGATAGAACTGTCTTCGCCTATTTCCACATCGCCAATTACACAGGCTTGTTCATCGATGTAAGCAGATTGATGAATTTTTGGAGACTTGTTTTCAAATTTTCTAACAGACATAGGGGAATAATCGAATATGAATGAACATAATATACCACTGATTCAGAGTGATGCGGTTCTTTTCGGAATTTTAGCAGCAATTTTAGGATTGGTTTTTTGGACTCATCAGCATCAGGCTAAGTTCTGGAAAAAGTTCTATAGTGTGGTTCCGGCACTATTATTGTGCTATTTTCTTCCTTCATTGTTAAATAGTTTTGGTCTTGTCGATGCTGAAAATTCAAAATTATATTATGTAGCTTCGCGTTATTTATTACCTGCAGCATTGGTTTTACTGACAATCAGTGTGGATTTGAAAGGAATTATACGTTTAGGTCCCAAAGCGGGCATCATGTTTTTAACAGGAACTTTGGGAATTATTATTGGTGGTCCGATTGCTTTTATTGCGGTTAAAGCGATTTCTCCGGAAACTTTTGCCGGATCGGCAGCCAACGACATTTGGAGAGGAATGACAACTCTTGCAGGAAGCTGGATTGGTGGTGGTGCTAATCAGGCGGCAATGAAAGAAATTTTTGCGGTTTCTGATGCTGCGTTTACGAAAATGATTGCAGTAGATGTGATTTGGGCAAATATATGGATGGCGACATTATTATTCATGTCACAACGAGCTAACAAAATTGATGCTAAAACCGGAGCAGACACTTCTGCTATTGAAAGAATCAAGCTAAAAATGGAAACATTCCAAACAGAGAATGCTCGTAAATTTAATTTGAATGACCTCATGTTTATTACAGCGGTTGCTTTTGTTGCAGTTGGTATCGGACATGCTTTTGCCAATTGGTTCGCACCATACATAAGCAATAATTATCCCGCTCTTAATAAACTATCACTTGGTTCTGCTTTTTTCTGGTTAGTTGTGATTTCAACGTTTATTGGAGTGATGCTTTCATTCACAAAAGCTCGAAAACTAGAAGGTGGAGGAGCTTCAGCCGTGGGTTCGGTTTTTATTTACATACTTGTTGCCACGATTGGATTGAAGATGGATGTGACACAAATATTTGATGACCCGGTTATATTTCTAATCGGTGGTATTTGGATATCTATTCATGCAATCTTATTGTTGGTTGTGGGCAAGCTAATTAAGGCTCCATTATTCTTCTTAGCTGTTGGCTCTCAAGCTAATGTTGGTGGCGCGGCTTCTGCTCCGGTTGTGGCATCGGCATTTCATCCGTCATTAGCTCCAGTAGGGGTCTTACTGGCAGTTTTTGGATATACGATTGGTACACTTGGAGCATGGTTTACAGGTATATTGCTGCAAATGGTTGCCGGATAACTATTTGGAATAGTGCAAACTTGAGTGAATTGTCCAAGTCGGTGTTATAATCAGCTTTTAAGGCATCGCTTTTGAGGAACAGAGATGACGAAAATTTCTGAAACAGCAAAGAAAAAAGGCATCTATCTACTGCCTAATTTATTTACCACCGGAGCGTTATTTGCCGGATATTATTCCATCATTGCATCTATCAATGGCAAATTTGAACTTGCAGCTATTTCTGTTTTCATTGCCGCATTACTGGATGGTTTGGATGGACGGGTTGCTCGTTTGACAAACACTCAAAGTGCTTTCGGTGAGCAGTATGACTCCTTATCAGATTTGATTTCATTTGGTTTGGCTCCTTCATTGCTGATGTATACTTGGTCGTTGAAGTCGTTGGCTGTGATTCATCCTGTCATGGGTAAAATTGGCTGGCTGGTTGCGTTTATTTACGCTGTTAGCGGCGCTTTGAGATTGGCACGTTTTAATGTACAGATTGGAACAGTTGATAAGGCTTATTTTCAGGGTTTGGCATCGCCAGCTGCTGCTGCTGTTGTTTGTTCCTTTGTCTGGGTTGCCGTTGATCATGAATTCACCGGTGAGTCGTTGAGGTTTGTCAGTCTGGCTGTGACACTTTGTGCCGGTTTGCTGATGGTTTCCAGGTTTCGCTATTATTCGTTTAAAACACTTCCTTTTAAAGAATCAGTCCCATTTGTTTGGATTTTAGTTTTGGTGTTGATTTTTGTATTACTGGCTTTAGCGCCGGCAAAAGTTTTATTTGTGGTATTTGGTCTTTATGCTTTGTCAGGACCAGTTATGACTTTATATGGATTGAGAAAAAAACGTAGCAAAAAATAATGAGCACCGATATTCTTCTGCAAAATCCCAGTGAAGAGTCAGCCGGAACGCTGAACCAGCTCAAACTTCTAGCGGATTTATCTCAGGCTTTTGTGGAGTCACTCAACATGGATGAAACGCTGAATATTGCTGTTGAGAAAATTTCTGATTACATGGATGCTGAGGCAGCTTCGGTTTTCCTTTACAACAAAGATAATAAAAAACTCGTCTGTCGTGCAAGTTTTGGACCGGTTGATATTAAAGGCATTGATGTCGATGTTCATGAAAGTATTGTTGGCAAAGCATTGAGCTCCGGGCAATGTCAACTCATCAAGGATGCCAAACAAGATGCGATGTATAATTGCAATGTCGATCAGTTAACAGGTTTTGAGACCAAATCGGTATTATGCACACCGTTAATTGTTGCCGGAAACAGTATCGGTGTTCTACAAGTTTTAAACAAGCAAACCGAAGTTTATTTTGATGAACGAGATCAGGATATTCTCAGATTATTGGCATCGCCGATTGCATTATCGATAAACAATGCCAGATTGACTTTAAGTTTAGTTGAACAGAATCGTCTGTTAAAAGAAATCACTTTAGCTCGTCGATTGCAACGCTCACTTTTACCGGCTCGGAAGAAACCACCTTTCCCGATTGTTGGCACGAATGTTCCGGCTTTTGAAGTGTCCGGGGACTTTTATGATTATTTTTCTCTTGGTGATGATTGTGTCGGATTTGTTGTTGGTGACGTTTCCGGAAAAGGTTTGGATGCATCAATGCTAATGGTTCGGGCCAGTAGCTTGTTGCGCTGGATTGGCAAAGACAGGCTTTCTCCGTCCAAATGGTTGCGAAAAGCCAACCGAGAATTGTGCGAGAATGCATCAAGAGGAATGTTTGTCTGTGCCGCTGCCGGATATTTTTATCCAAAAGAAGATAAGGTGGTTTGGTCAAATGCAGGGTTACCACCGGCGATTCATAAGTGTTCAGAAACAGGAATTCATACATGGAAAGCAGAGGCGCCACCTTTGGGGATTGATGCGGATATGGAGTTTCCGGAACAACAAACCATATTAGGAAAAGGAGGCTTGTACTTTCTCACGGATGGTCTAACCGATGCTAGGCTTGAGAATAATCAACAACTCGGAATAGATGGGTTAATTGATTACATCAGCACGATTCAGGCCGACTCTGCCGAAGTCAGGGTCGGTAAAATCATTACCTTCGTTCGCAGACAACAACTGCTTGATGATGCAACGCTATTACTGATTGAAAAAAGGGATCATTTGCAGGAAAAATTCATTGACTCTATCAGTTTTGAAGCTGATCCGGCGAATTTAAAAATGGTTAGATCCAAAGTATCTGAAATCGTAGTTAACCTCGGTTTTAGCAAAGTAACCGAACAACAGTTGGTCCTTTGTATTGATGAAGCAGTCACCAATGTTTACCGACATGCCTACAACAATGACTGTCAGGGAAAAGTGGATTTATCATTCAAACTTCAAAATAACACTCTGGTTTTCTATCTCAGAGACTATGCATCGTTGGTTTATGATAATTCAGTCAAGCCTCGTGACTTAACTCAAACTCGCCCCGGAGGACTGGGAATAAACATTATTGACAGCGTTATGGACTCTTGGGAGTTTGCCACTCCAAAAGATGGGTACGGAAACTTGTTGATAATGAAAAAAGAACTGGATTACTGTTGCTCTTGAGTTTCTGAGATAAAAACTTCCCGTTCTAATAATTTTACGAATCATCATAGATTGAATTCAAAAATATATCAAGGTATTAAATTCCTATAAAAGCATAAAAAACCAATAAAAAGTATTTATAAATTCAAAAAATTCTTGCCATTTTAAACACTTAACTGAATAATTCGCGAACTTTTTTTCACCGTAAAAAGGTGATTTCTATTTTTGGGGGAAACCCAGGAGGAATGCGGAAGAAAGATATATAATCTTCCGGCTTGTTTTTTTCATAGTAGCTTCTTTGTTGCTATGACGTTTTTTGGAGTAGAATACCATGTCAAAAAACAGAATCATCAATACAGTTCATGCTGTAGAAGAGTCTAAATCAAATCATTTTTTTAAAGAAAGTGCGGCTAAAACCTGGCCTCACCATCATCAAGTCATTGATGACAAACGTCTCGATCATTTTATCAAACGGAATGGCAAAGTTTATGCCGGCACACATATCATCGTTGATTTGTGGGGAGCCAGTCGTCTTGATGAATTGGAGCATATGGAAAACGCTATGAGAGAAGCGGTGGAACTTTCTAAAGCAACACTTTTACATATCCATCTTCATCATTTTTCTCCAAACGGAGGAATTTCGGGTGTTGCAGTTCTGGCAGAATCACATATCAGTGTGCACACATGGCCGGAAACGAATTACGCAGCATTTGATGTATTTATGTGTGGTGATGCTGAGCCGGAGCAGGCTGTGTTTGTTTTTAACAAATACTTTCAGCCTGAAAAATTCAACGTCAGAAATATCAGACGCGGAGAGGTTCAATGAACCAGCCCAAATACTTGGAAACATTATATCCAAGTTGGGGACAACAATTTGTGATGAATGAGGTTCTGTTTGAATATCAGACAGAACATCAGCATTTGGTGATTTTTAAGAATCAGCAATGGGGAACAGTTATGGCTCTTGACGGAGTCATACAAACCACTGAAAAAGATGAATTTATTTATCACGAAACGATGACACATGTTCCAATGCTATCTCATCCAAATCCACAAAAGGTACTTATCATAGGCGGTGGTGACGGCGGAATTCTTCGTGAAGTTCTTAAACATAACTCTGTAGAACGAGTGGTTCAAGTTGAGATTGACTCGGCTGTGATTGATATGTGTAAGAAATACTTTCCGAATCATTCTCAAGGAGCTTATGATAATCCCAAAGTGGAGATTATCATTGATGACGGCTTGAATTTTGTTGCCAATTGTTCAGAGAAATTTGATGTGATTATCTCAGATTCCACAGATCCGATTGGACCAGGTGAATCTCTGTTTACCTCTGATTTTTACGATGGAGTTAGAAACTGTTTAAATCATGAAGGTGTTTTTGTGGCGCAAAATGGTGTGTCTTTCATGCAATTGGATGAGGTGAAAACAACCAAAAAAAGATTAGGAAGTTATTTCGATGAAGTGACTTTTTATTCGGCATCCATTCCAACTTATGTTGGTGGAATTATGACATTTGCATGGGCAACAAATAACTCAGATCTGAGAAAAATTACCTTGCAGGAAATTGAAAGCCGATTTGAGAGATCAGAATTGAATTGCAAATATTACAATCCTTCAATTCATTTTGGAAGTTTTGCGTTACCACAATATATTCATCGGGCTTTGGAGGTGAAATCATGACAATCGAACTCCAATTTGCAACTCAAGAAAAAATTTCAACAGTTTTCTCTGGTGATGATGAAAAACAGCAATTATTGGGTTTGGCAAAAACTCACGGGACACCCTTGTTTGTTATTCGTGAAAATAAACTGATTAAACAGTATCAAGCGATTAAAAAAGCCCTACCAAATGTAACAATGCATTATGCTATCAAGGCATTGGCAGATAAAAATGTATTGAAAAGTCTGAATTCTCAAGGTTGTAGTTTTGATATTGCGACCAATGGAGAAATTGAGCTGTTGAAAGAATGTGACATTAAGGCGAATAAGTGCATTCATACTCATCCAATAAAAAAACACGAAGATATACAAGGGGCTTTAGATTACGGTTGCAATATTTTTGTCGTTGATAATATGATTGAGTTGGAAAAATTTTCAGCTTATAAGGATGTCGCAGAAATTATTATCAGAATCAAATTCAGCAATCATTCTGCAGTCGTTGACTTGGGTAAGAAGTTTGGTTGTGAAATCCATGACTTAGAATTGATGATTGAAAAAGCCAATGAACTTGGTATAAAGGTTGTTGGTTTGTCTTTTCATATTGGTTCGCAAACTGTTTTTCCTACTGCACATGGAGAGGCAGTGAAACACAGTATTCAATTATTGAAAAAATTTAATCAAGTCGACTGGAAAATACTGGATATCGGTGGTGGTTTCCCCATAGAATACGACTCTTCGGTACTGGATATATATTCTTACTGTGAACCTGTCAGAGAAGCTCTGAAATTAGTTCCAAAGAATATCAGAGTTATTGCTGAACCGGGAAGATATTTGGTTGGTCCGATTGCTCAACATGTTATTTCAATTGTGGGCAAATCGAAAAGAGATGACAAGGTTTGGTATTATGCTGATGATGGTTTGTATGGTGCATTTAGCGGACAGTTGTTTGATCATGCAAAGTATCCATTGACAGTACTGAATGATAACTATGATAACGATGTTCATTATCCCAGTGTGGTTGCAGGACCAACATGCGATAGTATTGATGTTATAGATGAAGAAATAATGTTACCGGATTTGCAAGTTGGGGATTTATTACTGGCTGAACAAATTGGTGCATATTCGGTGGCTTCTTCTACAGAGTTCAATCTTTGTAAAAGACCAAAAACGGTTTTTATTGAAAAATAAAAACATTTTTCTTTCTTGATTTCTTTGGGAGGATGCATGAAGGAAGAAAATTTAATTGTATTTCAGTGTGCTTGTTGTGATTTCAAATTCAAAAAAACACTGGAATGGCTGGAAAATAAAGAGAGTCTTCGTTGTTCCTGTGGGGAGCAGCTGGATATTGATGAATTATTGTTCGAAATTTATACCAGCCCCGACGAAAAAAAATATATTATTTACCAGAAGTAATTTATCAAACGTTAAACGGCACGGTTGTTTATGACAGTGCCGTTTAACGTAGTATTATCAATTTCTAAGTTTTTTTTATATTCGAATCAGTCTTTATTTGAAAGGTTGAATTGTTTGCCCTTGGCAAAAAATTCAGTTAATCTATAGCTTAACAATAGGGAAAGATTCATGGCAAAAAACAAAACACAATATATCTGTACGCAGTGCTCATCCATACATAACAAATGGGCCGGTCAATGCTCGGATTGCGGAGAGTGGAATTGTTTGGAAGAAACAGTTATTCAAGCATTAAGCAGTCCTAAAACCTCAAGATTCAGCACCTACGCAGGCGATGCCGGTGGGAAAAAAATTCAAAAACTGGGATCTGTCAAATTTCAGGAAAATATTCGCACCAGCACGAAAATTCGAGAACTGGACAGAGTTTTGGGTGGAGGTTTAGTTCATGGTTCAGTGGTGTTAATCGGTGGTGATCCGGGGATAGGAAAATCAACACTGATGTTGCAAGTCACCGCTACCATGCCGGAGAGTTTGAAAACCTTGTATGTGACTGGTGAAGAATCTTTATCACAAATCAGTATGCGTGCCCAAAGATTGGGTCTCAGTGCGACCGATTTGGATTGTATGGCTGAAACTTCGGTCGAGCAAATTATTAATCAGGCACTCACTCATAAGCCACATCTCATGGTGATTGATTCCATTCAAACGCTTTATACCGAGAATCTCAGCTCGATTCCCGGTTCTATATCACAGGTGAAAGAATGCGCCGCTCAGTTGGTTCGTTTTGCCAAGCAGAATAATACATCAATCATTTTTGTTGGTCATGTCACCAAAGAGGGTGGAATCGCAGGACCGAGAGTCTTAGAACACATGGTAGATACAGTTTTGTATTTTGAAAGTGATGGTAATAGTCGTTATCGGGTTCTCAGAGCACTAAAAAACCGCTTTGGAGCCGTCAATGAAATTGGTGTTTTTGCGATGACGGAAAAAGGCGTGCAGGAAGTTGAAAATCCATCAGCAATTTTTCTTACCGAGCACGAGTCTGGAAAACCGGGAAGTGTAGTGATGGTCGCTCGAGAAGGAACCCGACCATTACTGGTTGAGGTTCAGGCACTGGCTGATCAAAGTCCTTTAGGCAACCCTAGAAGACTGACAGTTGGACTCGATCATAACCGCTTGGCAATGTTGTTAGCAGTTTTACATCGAATGTGTCATTTACCAATTCACGACCATGATATTTTTATGAATGTGGTTGGTGGTATCAAAGTGACTGAAACCGCAGCTGATCTGGCAATTGTTATGGCAGTGGTTTCGAGTTTTAGAAATCGTTATTTACCGAAAGGAACGGTCGTCTTCGGTGAAATAGGTTTAACCGGTGAAATCAGACCTGTATTTAACGGAGAAGACCGATTGAAAGAAGCAGCCAATCATGGTTTTAAACATGCAATTGTTCCTAAAGGTAACATCGGTGGCTGGACTAAAAATTTAAAAATAAAAGTCACAGCAGTGGATAATATCAGCCAAATTCTGGATTATATCTGATGCAGGAAAAATTGCAGAACGAGCGCATTGTTCTCCAAAGATTCAAATTTGGTGATGAGCAATTGATTTATCAGGCGATTAAAAACTCTTACAATGAAATATCACCTTGGCTGGACTGGTTGACACCTCATTACAGCATCAAAAATGCCGGAGATTTTGTCCGTTTTCAGGTGCAGAATTGGAATGAAGATGTTGAATACACATACACGATAAGAAACAGAAACAATGACTTCATCGGTGTCATTGGTTTGCATGTTTTTGACAATAACAATGATGTTGCCAGTATTGGTTATTGGGTTGACAGTAGATACACTCGCAAGGGATTTTGTTCGGATGCGGTTCAATTGTTGGTTCAAAATGCTATGCCGCAGCTAAATTTAATCCGCGTCGAAATTATTGTGGCTTTGAATAATCACGCCAGCCAAAGAGTTGCAGAAAAAGCGGGTGCTTGTTTTGAAGCGATATTAAAAAACCGCATACGAATTCGTGGATTACCTGTTGATGCCAAAGTTTTTGCGTTTACAAATCCAGCTTGACTTGATAAATTCGGCTCAAGCCATTCTCTATTGAGTTAAAAGTTTGTAATAATTGTCCAATGTTGATGAATTCGGTCTTGTCAAAATTCTTCCTGCGACTGGTGAAATATAATACCTGATTCTCTTCATCAACAAACGGACAGTAGTCCATCTGCATTGAGTTCACTTTATTACTCAGATTTATTGCTTGACTCCAATTGCCGTCAGAATCCTTCCTGGAAATATATAAATCGCCACTACCCAGACTATCGGCACGTTTATATGCACCAAAAATCAGATATCTTTCATCTTTGGAAACATAGGCATTATACTCATCGCCATCGGTATTGATTTCTGAACCCAAAGAATAAGATTTTTGGAAAACTCCATCTTTAAACTCGCTGAAATAAATATCATCCTTGCCTTTGGAATCCGATTTATTTGCGGTGAAATATAAATTCCCGGACTTCGTCAGCGAAGGATAAAACTCATTTCCTTCAGAGTTGACTTGCGAGCCTAAATTTTCCGGTTGCGACCAAGCAGATGTTAAATCTTTTCTTGATACAACCCAAAGATCATAGTCTTTATCATTGTCATTATCATTTTCAGGTCGGTTGGAAGCAAAATACAAACTCAATCCATCATGAGTGATAAAAGGCTCTAAATCGTGATATTTTCCCGAAAATGAAGCGACTTGAGGATTTCTCCAGGCATCATTGTTTTTTTCAACTTGAACAATCACCGAAAGGTCACCCAAAGGACTTTGAGCCGAAAACCATGCTTGATTCTGAAAAACAGTGAAATCCCTAATATTGGTGAATTGTTGAGAGAGTTCAGGAAGCACAGGCAAAACCTGTGCTTGAGCGTGTAAAAAAATCGAAGTGATAAGTAAAAATAAATATTTCATACACTTATAACTTTTTAACGGGATAAAAGTTACAGATTATTTAGAAACAACCACCATTGCCGGTCTGACTAGGCGGCCATTGAGAATATAACCTTTCTGGAAAACATCAACAACCGTGTTGGGTTCTAATTCCGGATTTGGAATTTGAGTCATGGCTTCATGAAATTCCGGGTTGAATTTTTCACCGGCAGGATTGATGACTTCGACACCGTTTTCCTTGAGGACTTTTAACAAGACTTTTTGTGTCATTTCTGTCCCTTCAATCATTTGTTCGGCAGTCACTTCGCAATTGTCATCTTTACCAACTTCAAGTGCTTTATCCATGCTATCAGCCACCGGAATCAAAGCTTTGGCAAATTTATCCAGTGAATATTTACGCAGGTTATCCAACTCGCGTTCGTTGCGTTTGCGCATGTTCTCCATTTCCGCATGCATACGTACCAGTTCTTCTTTGAGTTTTTCAATTTCGCTATTGACTTCGGCAACATCCTCAGCTTCTTTTTCTTCTGCCTGCTGAAGTTCTTCCTTGAGTTCTTCCACTTCTTGTTCTAATTCAACATCTTTTTTTTCAGTTTCTTCAGTCATATTGGTAATTCTCATAAATACAGATACAATAACACAGCGTAATATAATGTCCGTATGATATTTTTCAATGCTGAAATCACTTTTTATCAAAAATTATGTCCTGATTAATCAACTGGATTTGGACTTTGCCGAAGGTTTCCACGTTTTTACCGGAGAAACCGGGGCAGGGAAGTCCATTATTGTTGGTGCATTGTCTTTGTTGTTAGGAAATCGAGCTGATTATTCGGTTATCAGAGACAAGGAAAAGTCCTGTGAAATCAGTGCGTTATTTGATATCAGAAATAACCAGGAAGTAAAAAATTGGCTCAACGAACAGGAAATTGAACACGATAATGAACTGGAATGTCGCAGAGTGATTACTGCGGATGGACGCTCGAAATCGTGGATTAATTCCCGGCCATGCACCATCAACAGCTTAAAAGATTTAGGTGGCTTTTTGGTACAAATTCATGGACAACACGATCAAATCAAACTCAATAATGCTAAATATCAGCTGGCAACTATTGATGAAACCGGTGGATATGAAACCCTTTTAAATCAAATTTCACAGATTTATTCAAACTGGAAAAAGATTCAATCTCAACTGGATGATATAAAATTGGCAGGAGCACTTAATGAATCTGAAAGTCAGTTATTAACCTATCAATTTGAAGAACTTTGCCAACTCAATTTATCTGAAAATGAACTCGATGAATTACATTCACAGCAAAAAATGCTGACCAATGCCGTCGATACCATCAGCGAGTTGGAGCGGTCATTGGATTTGGTTTCCGGAGAGCATTCGTCCAATGTATCATCCGGAGTAGCAAAAATAATCAACACACTGGCAGATATCAAAGGTCTGGATTTATCCGAAATCATGAGTATGCTCGATGAAATCAGCATCAATCTCAACGAAGTTGAAGGACAGTTGCAAGATCAGTTGGATAAGGTTGAAGTGAATCCTGAAAAATTACACGAGACTGAATTAAGACTGGATGAAATTTATTCCACAGCCAGAAAACATAAAGTCAATGCTGAAAACCTCTATCAGCATCAACAAGATTTAGCACAAAAACTGCAATTAAACGACTCGCAGAAACAACGCAGAGAAGAATTATTGTTGCAAAAGCAAAAACTGGAAGAACAATATCAGCAAATTTCAGCTCAATTGTCTCAATCCAGACAAGCTGCTGCCAAAGAATTTCAATCTAAGGTGACAGCCGTCATTCAAAAACTGGGTTTGGAAAAAGCTCAGTTTATCGTTAATATTCAACACAATGACGAATCAAAATTCACATCAATAGGACAAGATAGTTGTGATTTTGAAGTGATTATGAACCCTGGACAAGCAGCACAAAAAATGTCAGCGACGGCTTCTGGTGGAGAATTATCACGAATTGCATTAGCTATCGAAATCTGCAAAAAACAGGACAAGCAATCAGGCAGTTTTATTTTTGATGAAGTCGATGCGGGAATCGGCGGAGTCGTTGCCGAAACCGTCGGTAAACTGATGCGAAAACTCAGCGAGCAACAACAAGTCTTCGCAGTTACGCATTTACCACATGTTGCCGGACTGGCACATCATCACTTTCAGGTGAGCAAAAAAGAAGTTGATGGCAAAACCGAAAGCTCTGTGAAGTTGTTAAACCAACAACAAAGAATCGAAGAACTCGCTCGGATGTCCGGCGGCTCAACCATCACCGAAGCGACTTTGGAGCAAGCCAAGGCGTTTATGCTGGCGGGGTAGAACAATTAGTAATGTGTAATTAGCAATTTTGACTTTGTAAATATTATGGAAATTGTATATTGTTGGCGAGTTAGAGAGTTCCTTCCAATGCTTGATGAAGATGAATGGGAAGAAATGCATCCCTATTTAAATGATACAATAAACCGAATTAAAGAGTATCGAGAAAAACATAACTGCGATTTAGCAACCGCCAAAAAAAATTTCAATCTGGAAGCAACCAATAAATTTGAAGAGCTAACCGGATACAAAGATATTCCATACGATTTAATTTTTTATTTAAGAAGATCAGATTACGGTCCTCAATGTCAACATTGTAATAAAGTTTTAAGAACTCCAAAAGCAAAATTCTGTGCAGAGTGTGGTAGAAAAAATCAGATACTACATGAAAGATAAGAATCTAATTATTATTAATTACAAATTACTAATTTCTCATTACTAATTGAATATCATTTCTTCCTATAATTACTCGAAATCTGATTGATCGCCCCCAAAGTCCATCTCGAATTGGCGTGGCAGATAGCAACAGCTAGAGCATCGGCAGCATCTTCCTGAACCTCTTTTTTAATGTTTAAAAGCAAAGAAACCATATACTGAATCTGTGACTTGGCAGCGGCTCCTTTGCCGACTACGGATTGTTTTACTGCTTTGGGAGCGTATTCATAAACCGGCAAATCCATCGCCACAGCTGCACAAATCGCAGCTCCTCGTGCTTGTCCTAATTTTAAAGCTGACGCCGCATTCTTCGCCATAAACACTGTTTCCACCGAAACTTCATCGGGTCGAAACTGATGAATTAAATCAGTAATTTCGGTAAAAATTACCTTCAAACGCTCCGGAAACTCACCATCTCCGCAACGCAATGGCTGAAAATGCACCAGTTTATTATTCCGTCCATCAGTATCAATAATCCCGATACCAGTAGTCCGCGAACCAGGATCAATACCCAAAATACGAGTGATTTGTTTGAGTGGCGAGTTCAAGTTAAATTGATATATACATTAATAAACAGATTCATATCATAGTTTTTTCAAATCAGGATATCTATAGATTTTGGATAATTATTAATTATATATCAACCAAGTGATTCATTATAGCCAGAGATTCATCTGTTCTTATTTGATAAATTTTTTTTCGGGTTGGAATGATGTAATCATTTCATCGAAATTGTGATAACAATGAAATTTATGATGTAAAATAACATTATTCTTAATTTCAAAAATTAGCTATGAAAAAAATATTTGTATTTTTATTGGTATTTAGTATCTCTCAAACCGTTTTCGGCAAGAACACCAGCCATGAATTTGATAGTTTGATGAGTGAAGTTTTTAAACAAGATGGACCGGGAGCTGTGGCTTTGGTAATGAAAGATGACAAAGTACTTTACCGCAAAGCATTCGGCATGGCGAATCTTGAGTTAGAAGTAAAGATGAAACCGGATCATATTTTCCGTATTGGTTCAATCACCAAACAATTCACGGCATCGGCAATTTTGAAACTTCGAGATGAGGGTAAACTCAGTCTGGATGATGAAATTACGGAATATATTGAGGATTATCCCACGGATGGAAACAAAATCACCATCAAACATTTACTGACCCACACCTCAGGTATCAAAAGTTATACTGATATGGAGGAGTGGGACGGAGAAGTGAGAAAGAGAGATTTTACGCCTCTGGAGCTCATTGACTATTTCAAAAACCAACCGATGAATTTTAACCCCGGAGAACAATGGAAGTATAACAATTCCGGTTACGTTCTTCTTGGCTATATTATAGAAGTAGTATCGGGAATGTCATATTCAGAATATATCGAAAATAATATTTTTAAACCTTTGGGCATGAGCCACTCTCTCTATGGCTCAACATCAAAAATTATAAAAAACAGAGCCTCCGGTTATGACAAAAGAGAAGATAACTATATCAATGCTGATTTCTTGAGTATGACACAACCTTATGCTGCCGGTTCGCTACTGTCAACTGTTGATGATTTATACATTTGGTATAAAGCGGTGATGGAGGATAAAGTCATATCAGAATCCTCCAGAAAAGAAGCGCACACTCCATTCAAACTTAATGATGGCTCAGAAACCAGTTATGGATATGGCTGGTCGATAGGAAATATTCAAGGCAGTCCGATGATTACTCACGGTGGTGGAATCAATGGATTTCTGACTGATTCCATTTACTTGCCGAATGAAAAAGTATTTGTTGCCGTGTTTTCTAATTGTATCTGTAACTCACCCAATCAAATCTCAATGAAAATGGCGGCGCATAGTATTGGGAAACCTTTCAATTGGACCCCAATAGATATTTCCTCAGAAGAAAAGCAGGAATATGTTGCAGTCTATGAATCCAAAAACGGTCAGCAAAGAGTCATTAGCTTAAAGGATGGACAACTTTATTCATTAAGATCTGGAGGTTCTAAATTTGAGATTTATCCATACGATAAAGATAAATTCTTTTTCAAGGACGGGATGAGCACTTTGCACTTTATTCGTGATGAAGAAAAACAAATCTCATCTGTTCTATTATCCAACCCGATGGAGACATCTGAATGGAGACGAACCGATAAAGCCATACCAACAATTGAAAGAATCGATTTGGATTCAGCTGTTTCAGACAAATATCTGGGTCAATATGAGTTAGTACCGGGATTTATTCTGACAATCAGTAAAGAAGATGACAAAATTTTTGCTCAGGCAACCGGACAATCAAAAATTGAAATCATTCCGACTGAGATCAATAAATTCAGCTTAGTTGATGTCGATGCACAACTTACATTTAATTCCGACGAAAACGGCGAGGTTGTCAGTTTAACCCTTCACCAGGGTGGTGATCATGAGGCGAAAAAGATTGAGTAATAGATTCTTATTAATTTAATGAATCGCAAAAATATTGGTTTTTTTGTTGGGTATTGTGCGTTTGTTTCTACCAAATATAAATAAATTATTGCGTTGACAAATTTTAGAAGTTAGTTCAGAATTATTCTTCAGTGCAAAAGATTTTTTATTGGATTGGGGAACAACAATGTCAGGAGCAGAGCAAAATCAGGCTCAAATCGAATATTGTTTTGGTAATTTTCGCCTGAGTCCGTCTCAGCAGGTTTTAATCAAGAATGAAGAAAAAATTGTAATCGGTACGAAGCCGTATTATTTGCTGATGTTGTTTTTGCAGAAGCATGGCGATATTTTAAAGAAGGATGATATTATAAACAAAGTGTGGCCGGGACAGATTGTCACGGATGCAGCTTTAACCAAACAAATCGTTCGTTTGCGAAAACTGATTGATGATAATGATAGCAATCATCCAATCATTGAAACTCATCGTGGGGTTGGGTATCGATTTGCTGGCAATGTTGAACAATTTGAATTGCAGGGAAGTGACTTAAATACTTTCAAAAAAAAATCTATTAAAGTTCCTTTTTTGATTGTTGCTTTAATAGTTATTTTGATTGTAGGATATTCTATTTTTCAAAATAAAAAAACAAATTTAGTTGAAAATCAGGAAAGCAATGAGCCAATCAGTATTAACCTGGCGGTGATTCCGGCGGATGATAATCAGCAATGGTTTAATGCAAGTGGGTTGGATTATTTGTCCGGTTTGTTGGAAAAAAATCTGGGAATTCATAGCATCACCCCGAGATCGCAATGGTATCAAAACCAGCAAAGCGAAAAACTCGCTATTGAATTGACATCCAATAAAAATATCAATTACGCCGCAATAATCGGAATTATGCAGCTTGATAATGAGTTTATTGCGACTGTCAAACTCAGAAATAATAATGAAATTCTGGCTTCGGGAAAAATTAACGGCAAAACGATTTCTGAACTCCTAATCAAGACCAATAACTGGTTCACTACAGTTCTTTCAGCTCATGAAAAAGTATCTTTGATCAATAGGGATGAAATATTAACCGAAGATAATTATGCACTGGAAAGCTACTTACAGGGACTGTTTCAGCAAGCAAGTGACGGAAATCAGCAAAAAGCCAATGATTATTTTCAATCGAGTGTCAACAAAGATAGTGAGTTTCTGGATGCCTGGATCAAACTGCTGGAAACTCACGTCCATCTAGCGCATTTTGAGAAAGCATTATCAATTGCTGAAAATATTTTGCTGAAATTTGAGTCCAAACTTTTGGATAAACATTACATCAAAATTTACTACTTAATCGCTTTCTCACAGTTTCGATTACGAGATGAGGAAGCTGCGAAAGCTAGTTTGCAGAAATCTGTGGATTTTATCAAACAATCGCAAAATCCTTATTTAAAACTCTCCGGGCTCAAATCACTTTATTTACTATCGTATTTACAAAGAGATTGGAAGCAATCAGAAGAATTTGCATTACAGCGAATCGCATTGGCAAAAGAGTATTACCCTTTTGACGATTACCTTGCCGGTGTTTATTTGACATTATCTGAAATTGTTTCTTATCAATTCAGGTTTGATGAATCGAAAGATTATCTTTATCAAGCAATGGAGTTTTATGAAAAAGCCAATGACAGTGACGGCATGATAACATCACTGGCAGGATTGAATCAGTTGAATTTAAATCTTAATGACATTGATGAAGGAGTATTGTTAACTGAAAAAGCCACTTCGTATTTAAAGTCAGCAACTAAACCGGATAAAGTTCTCTATTTTTTGATGAACAGTAGCATAATTCTCAACTTGAGGGGCTTGTTTGATCGTGCAGACGAATATATTTTACAAATCAGACAAATAGCTGAAAAATTGAACAATCCATTATACCGAGTCATTGGTGGTTTGATGAAATTGCATCAATTTTATGTTCAAAATGATTTTGAACAGTCAAAAAAATATATGGATTCAATGCTCGCGACTTTTGAAAACAACCCCGAGATGAAAGCAGACCTGAGTCAGGTTTATTTGTTTGATATGTTGGTTTCATCACGAGTCGATGGTGGTGAAGTTGCTCTTGAAAAGTACAATTCATATACGAAGAAATATCCCCATTTACAACAACAATTTCCAAATGAACTCAAGCGAGTTTTAGGGCATATTTATGTACGAATTGGTAAACTCAATGAAGGAATAAAACAACTTGAAGAAGCTGAAGCTGCATATAGAGAAATCTTTCAAATTCATGTTGCCAATTATGTTGGTTATGAAGTTTTGGAAATCATGCTCAATCATCCGGAATTAGATTACAAATCGACTTTAGAGAGACTTCAAGCTAATAATGAATATGACTATTTGTTTTATAAACTCAAAGCCGGGTTTCTGGCAAGAGAAGGAAAATATTTTGAAGCAGCTATTCTCATGAGTGAAAACAAGCAAAAAGCCAATCAATTGTGGAGAGTTGATGATCAGCTTTTGCTTGAGGGTTACCAGAAGAAATCTAAATAGTTTTACAAATCTCTGGCAAGTTCCAGCACTCGGGCTGTGACTGAGGATATCGAATTAGCAACAATTCCTCCATCAGGACTATTGGATAATGCGACAACAACAATTGGATTTTCTCCTTGATTTTCCAACATCCATGAATAGGTTAAAACTTGCATGCCATTAGTTCCTGATACCAAATCACCGCCTTTATACCAAACCTTATCCCAATAGTTCCTTACATTTGGGAAAGCGGCATTCGAACCCATTGCCACATCGGTCATAAGCGTAGCACTAGAGCCCTGTGGGAGGTCCCTTAAATGAGCATAAGTTTTGCAAATATCCATCGCTGTAGCTCTCCAACTACCATTAACCATTATTGTGTAATTGTTATGTAAAAAGGTTGTAAACGGTCCTAATGGAATGATTTCATCTTCAAGAAATTGCTGTTGGAAAGCCTCAGTACCATTCACATAGTCCAATGCTGTTGCCAGCGGAAATGACCAGAATAAATGGTTCTGTTCACTAATGTTCAGTAAAGGAATCAAATCCTCAGGATTGCTTAAACCTAAAGAACTGATAACTAACTCAATAAAATCTCTGCCAATAACCTCATGAAGTAAGTCCGCCGCTGTATTGTCACTCAGACCTAAAGAAAGTGTGGCGATATCAAAAAGAGGGAATTGTGTTCCCAAGGGCTCGCCATTAATAATTCCGCCGGGTGCTAATTCGGATGCAACCAATGATACATTCTGGTAAATATCAATATCACCTAAAAAGAAAGCCTCAGCAGCAGCGGTTAACAACCAAATTTTATAGACAGAAGCCAAAGCTCGTAATTGATTGGAGTTTCTTTCATAAAGCGGAATACATGCACCGGTATTATCAATCTCAGCGACAAGAAAAGAAGGCTGGGAGCTTAATGTTTCAAATTTATCGAGTGCTTGTGTCATCGTCAAGCCTTGGTCCACCGGATTCACTACAGAACCGGAAAAACCGTTAATGTATAAGTAATTAATCCTTTGCAGACCGGTGTATTCAGTTCCCACTTGAACAATACCAACCTGAGTACCAAGTGTCTGTGAGGTCATAACTACATTCATACGCACAGGTGTTCCCATGATGACATCGGTTATCTCAGCATTGGGATATGAGGTTCGTACATTTTGAAGAAAATCCCTCATTTGTTGCGCTGTCATTCCAAAAGCTGACAAATCAAAGTGAGCATCAATATCTGCCAGACTGGTATCAGGCAGTGAAAACTGCTCAATCAACCATTCTGTTTGTGGACTGACCGGATAATCAGGTAGCTGGTAAGAGCCACCTACGAAAGGAAATTGCCTTTCCACTGGTCTTTGTTCAAATCCTTGAGCAAATAAAGTATCTGCTGATGCTGAACAATTGAATAAAAACAATGCGATAACAATTATTAAATTTTTCATGATAGCTTCCTCTTATAAATCTCGAGCCAATCTAAGAACTCTGCCTGCGATAGATTGAACGGCATAAATATCAATCCCACCGCTTGAGTCATTTGACATTGTGATAACAACTTTAGGGTTTTCTCCCTGATTTTCCAGCATCCATGCATGTGTTAAAACTTGTAGTCCATTAACTCCCGAGGTTAATGACCCGCCTTTATACCAAACTCTATCCCAGTGATCTCTGACATCTGGTTGAGCAACTTGAGATCCGAGTGCCACATCTGTCATATAAAGAGCATCGGAACCTTGTGGCAAATCTCGCAAGAAGGAAAATGTTTTGCAAATATCCATTGGTGACGCTCTCCAACTGCCACTGACAAATATCGAATCGTTATTAAATGGATAGGTTGTCACCGGACCTAAAGGCACAATTTCGTCCTCTAAGAATTGTTGCTGAAATGCTTCCGTTCCATTCACATAAGAAAGGGTTGTTGCTAACGGAAAGGAGAAAAACAAATGAAATTGTTCGTTAATGCTTAGCAATGGTGTTAAAGCATCAGGGTTGCTTAAATTCAATGAATCGATAACTAAATTGATTAAGTCTCTACCGACAGTTTCATGAAGCAAGTCAGTGGCAGTGTTATCACTAATCCCCAACATCAATGTAGCAATTTCAATTAATGGAAAATTTGTACCCAATGGTTCGCTGTTAATTGTTCCTCCCGGAGCCATTTCAGATGCAACCAAAGTGATGTTTTGAAAAATATCAATATCACCGAGAAGAAAAGCTTCAGCAGCGGCAGCTAATACCCAAATTTTGAATACGGATGCTGTCGCTCTCAGTTGACTTGAGTTTCTTTCGTATAGAGACTGACAAGCCCCATTGGAATCAATTTCGGCAACCAGTATGGATGATTCGGAACTGAACGTCTGAAATTTATCGAGTGCTTGATTCATCGTCAAGGTTTGATCAGCAGGATATTGAACGGAACCAAAGAATGTACTCACACCCAAAGAGTTTATTCTCTGTAAACCGGAATACTCTGCCTTAATGTTGGTAAAACCAAACTGAGTCATATTCAAAGGGTCAGCAATCAAAACCGTTGCCCTAACAGGAGTGACCATAATGACATCGGTAATGATACCATCAGGATAATCATTTCTCACAGCTTGAATAAAATCCTTAACTTGCTGCGCAGTTAATCCCATTGTTGATAAATCAAAATGATTATTAATATCCGTCAGACTGGTGTCACTTTCGGATAACTGTTGAACAAACCATTGAAGCTGAGTTGAAACAGGATAATCCGGTAATTGATAAGAATCATCGACATAAGGAAATTGTCTGGCCACTGGCTTGATTTCAAAGCCCTGTGAAAATAAGGTATCTGCCTGATTTTCAAGACTGACTAAGGCTAATAAAATAGCAATAATAAAATTTTTCATAATAATCTCCACAATTAATCGCAGTTCATATTAGAATTTGAATCCTGATAGTTCAGGACATCATCATGACATTGTCTGACATCTGATGAATTTATTTATATATTAGTTCCGAATGTATCTAAAAAACTACCATTATCTAACTTTATTGAATAATATCCTCATACTGCTCCTTCAAATAATCCGTTAAATTCTGTTTTTCCCGTTCAAGTTTTATATAGAAAGAAGAAACATCTTTTTGCTCATGCTCTCTACAATCTTTAATAAATGTTTTGAAATTTACTTTTTGCAGGACTTCCTTATCGCTAAAAATAAAGTGTTTTCCAGGGGAGTCTTCATCTCTCTCATCAAGAATGAGGACTTCTTGTAAAGACATGGTGTCAAACTCCTTTTGCAAACGAGATTCTGTTTCATCTAGTTTTGTTCTGAATTTATTATTTAACTGTTTCAGTGGTTTTTCCTGGCCATAAGCATTGGTTGTGAGACTCATATGAATATAACCGTTTTCATCAGGCTCTGAAAATTTATCTTCAATTTCATGAGGAATAAGTTTCCGGATGAAATCATTTCCCAGTTCTTCAAGCTCATAAAGAATATACATAGATGCCATAGATAAATTGGCATGATAAAACTCACCATCAATCAGCATCCTTGCCCATTCCAAACTGAAATCCCCATAAAAAGGCGAAGCCTGATAATACTTATCTCTTTCCTTTTCATTTTCCACATTCCATTGATAACTTGAGTAATACCAGTCATAAAGAGAGTCATAATCCAACAAACTTTCAACCAAAAATTCATCCAGATAAAAGCTGTCTTCGCCAATTCCATACAATGGCTGCATATGAGTATTGACTATCAGGTTCTGTTCATTTGATAAATCATCTTCTCCAAAATTCAAATTTGATGACAGGTGAGAATTAATGAAGTTTGAAGCATCTTTGATTTCGTTACTGAGGTTTTTTTCAGACTGATTCTCAAGGTATATATCCATACTGTCATTTATGATATTTATCCCAAATAGCTGCTTTACAACATGCTGTTTGACCTTGAAATAATCGACTCTGGAAAGAGTCGATTTGTATCTTTGCTGCTCTGCATCACTCAGTGAGAAAAACTCCGGAAGACATCTGATAATTGCTCTTTTTAATTCTGGTGTCATAGTGGATTTGTTAATATGCTTATTATCTTCGCTTTAAGGTTTAATCTTGTATTGTTAAATACTTCTGAAAGAGTAATATCCTGTATTTTTGTATTATTAGTAAATATTTCCTTATTGATGACAGGCAGTTGATGGATAGTAATCTT